>JANOFP010000383.1:0-2984 GCA_031413675.1 Bacteroidota bacterium | reverse complement strand
TCAATTTCAAAAACAGCTTTTTCCAGTTCTGCTTTCAGCCGGTTATTAAAATTCTGGTTGCGCATTCCATCAGCTTCGCTCATGTCCGTATCATCTTTTGTTATGAATTTTCCAAAATGGATAAAAACATTTTTTCCAAATTTCCGAAATGAATTATAGTTGATGGCAACGGGCAACACTTTTAAGGAAATATTTTTATCCCAGCAACTGAATGCAAGACGTGCTGTTCCTTTTTTTAATGGACGCAAATGCCATTCGTTTATACATTTACCCTCACTAAAAATTTGTACAACACCATTCTGTTTAAAAACTTCATTACAGGCATCAAAGGTTTTATAATTTTCGTTCAGGTTTTCCACGCCTTCGCTAGTGCGATACACAGGTAGCATTTTTACCAAATTAAAAATTCGTTTTATCGGCTTATTAATAAATGCATCGCCACGAGCCAGCGACCAGATAGGTTGTTCAAATAAAATATCGAGTATAACTGCATCTAAAAATGAATTGGGATGATTGCTAGCCAATAGCAAGGGTCCTTTTTCTTTCAGCATTGCACGGTTATTAATAATAAACTTTCTGCAAAAAATTAATGCAGCTAAACGAACCCAGATTTTTAAAATTGAATAAAGCAAGTCGGGAATTATAATTTTGAATAATGAATTAAAAATTGATACCTGTTATGGAAGTTTTTTAATCTGAAAGCTGCAATCATAGGATTCTGTATTTCATTTCTATTCTTTCATCTTTCCAAATTTCCTGCGGGCTGATATAGGTATCATTATACTGAATGATGACCCCAGCTTTAGCCAGCGAATCTCTTACTAATTCACTGCAGATATAGTTTTTATTTTTTTCCCGTTTGCTTACCTGGAATAAAATGCGCAATAGGATTCGGAAAATTTCCCAGTTGTCATAAGGTCGGGTGAGTTCATCCAATCCAAAACTAATTCCACGATTCAGGTTTTCTTTTGGCGCATCAATATTCAGTTTGGCTAAAACGATCTGGCCTTTGTAAGCTCTTTTTTTTCCTTTGTAATCTCTGAGATACTTTGAAACAGGTATTAATCTTATTCCTACATAAGGCTCTGCTTCCAGCACCATCACACGACGGAGTTCCTCATCTTTATAAATAATAGCCACATGACTCCAAACACTTTTTGTTAACCGCTGAATGATACCTGAAAAAGTATAACTACCACTGCTAAAAAACAGATGCCCCGTTTTAAGATGATCCCTGATTTTTTCATATGGGATCACAGGCAGTTCCTGCAGTTGTTTTTTTGTGATTGCTTGCGCCATGTAATCTGGTGTCTGTAGTACGAACATAATAAAAATTCATCGTTCTTTGCGATGTGAGCAAACATTTAATCGTTATTGGTGGGGGAGCAGCCGGTTTTTTTTGTGCCATAAATGCTGCACGAATGAACCCGGCTTTGAAAGTTACCCTGCTTGAAAAAAGCAATAAACTTTTATCGAAAGTAAAAGTGAGCGGTGGTGGTCGCTGCAATGTTACCCATGCTTGTTTTGATATTATTGAAATGAGTAAGAGATACCCCAGAGGGCAAAACTTTGTAAAGAAAACGTTTCACCAATTTTTTACAACGGATACCATTCATTGGTTTAAAGAAAGAGGAGTGGAGCTGAAAACAGAAACAGATGGAAGAATGTTTCCGGTTTCCAATTCATCACAAACGATTATTGATTGTTTATTGAAGGAGGCGGGAAAGTTTGGAGTAAATGTATTATTGAATAAAGAAGTAAAAAGAATAAATATTGTCCCGATAGCTATCGGGACAATAATCAATATTCAATTTTCAAATGGTGAGACAATGTTGGCAGATTATGTTTGTGTGGCCTCGGGTGGATTTCCAAAATCATCACAATTTGATTGGCTAAAAGAGCTGGGTCATACAATTGAAGAGCCGGTTCCTTCTTTATTTACTTTTAATATGCCGCATCATCCCATTACAAAGCTGATGGGTGTAAGTGTGGAGAATGCAACAATAAAAATACCTGGTGCTAAATTAGAAGAGTCAGGTCCGCTGTTAATTACACATTGGGGTTTGAGTGGTCCGGCTGTTTTAAAATTGAGTGCAAGGGGTGCAAGGGAGCTAGCAAAAAGGAATTGGGAATTTGAAATTCGTGTGAACTGGGTTAGTCCGAATAATGATTTAATCTTAAGGGATATTTTTTTTCAACAACGAACAAAAAATGCTGCACAAAAAATTACCAGTAAAAATAATTTTGGTTTGCCAAATCGCTTATGGGAATTTCTTGCCGGGCAAGCCGGGGTAACCCCTGAAATGCGTTGGGCTGATTTACCAACAGCTATTCAAAATAAATTTATAAAAAATCTTTGTGCCTTTGAAGTTGCCATAAAAGGTAAAACAACTTTTAAAGAAGAGTTTGTTACAGCAGGTGGTATAAAACTAAATGAAGTAGATGCAAATACGATGATGAGTAAAAAAGTACCCAATCTTTTTTTTGCCGGCGAAGTATTGGATGTAGATGGTATAACGGGTGGTTATAATTTTCAGCATGCATGGACGAGTGGGTGGGTGGCTGCGAAGGCGGTGGTAATAGAGTCAATGAAGTCAGTTTAGACAATGAGTCAATTGGTCATTGATTAATTTGGCCAGTTCTTTAATTCATCTAAGAAATTCTCAATGTTCAATGTTCAATGTTCATTTCATTAGAGATGTTTGTCTTTCCGAGGCTTTGCGAGGAATCTCAGAGTTATTAAACCAGAATTGCTTTTTAAATCTAAAAGAGTTTATTTATTCAGCGCCTCTAAAATGCCACCATAGTTCGGAAAGACAAGGCTTCGAAAATTTGAGAACTAATAATTTATTATTTTCTTCAAAAAATAAAAATAACTGAATAATAAAAGACTAACCGAACTGTAAGCATGCTCAACAGAAATACTGAACGATGAACGGAGTCCCGAAGTATCGGGACAAGGGACGATAAATCAAGGCTTAAAA
>JANOFP010000382.1:0-2896 GCA_031413675.1 Bacteroidota bacterium | reverse complement strand
GCAGATAAATAAATATCCATTCCATCTTTGCGGGCAAGATCTGCAAGCCGGTAAAAATAATTGTACTTGCTTTTTTTATTATGCGGGGCCGGAAGAATTGTATGCGCCATTTTAGCAAACGACTTTACCAATGCTCCCGGTTTAAAGAAATCATATTTTGCAAAAGGGATATAGCGGCGGTAACCGGCAAATATTTCATCGCCCCCATCTCCATTTAAAATAACAGTTAAATGTTTTTTTGCAGCTTCACTTACATAATAGCTTGGGATAGCCGAACTGTCAAAAAAAGGCTCCCCGTAATTAGCAAGTATTTTTTCAACATCATTCGTCAGGTTATTAAATGAAATTTTTATTTCTTCATGTTTTGTCTGGTATTTATCAGCAACCAGCTTTGCCAAAGGAGCTTCATCATATTCTCCTTCAAAAGATACAGTAAATGTTTTAAGTGTTGAATTATACTCTTTGGCAATGGCAGATACAATACCACTATCGATACCGCCGCTTAAAAAAGAACCGACTTCGAGATCGGATGATTCGACCCTGTTCTTTACGGCTGTGTGCAGTGAAGTATCAATTTTTTTAATCGCCGTTTCAAAATCATCATCCGTTTTTGTGCTGTAGTAGTCCCCGATATTCCACCACTTCGTTTGTTTTACTTCAGTCATTGTGAGAGAAACATAAGCATAACTGCCAGCCTGCAGTTCAAAAACATTTTGATAAGGCGTAGAAGTTTTATAGAAATAACCCATGCGTACATATTGCTGAAGATTGTTTTCATTTATTTGAAGTGGCAACTGGTTTTTTAATGAATTCAGTTCGCTGCAAAAAACAAAAGACTTATTGTCTGAATAATAATAGATAGGTTTTTTGCCCGCCCTGTCTCTTGCCAGAAAAAGCTGCCTTTCTTTTCTATCATAAATAACCAATGCGAACATTCCATCCATTTCATTTAAAAATGCAGGTCCCAGTTTCGCATAAAGATGTAAAATGGTTTCTGTATCGGAATTCGTGGTACAAATAAGATTAAATTTTTTCCGCAGTTCACGATGATTATAAATTTCGCCATTAAAAATAATGGTGAGATGCTCGTAGTGCATCGGCTGTTTGCCCCCGGCTATATCTAAAATAGAAAGCCTGTGATGATGCAGCACCAGATTATCTTCCGTATATGTTGTTTGTTCATCCGGACCACGGTGAAAAAGATCTTTGGTGAGCCTGGGAATATTAAGCGGAAAATTTATAGAACCGGCGATGCCACACATAGAATATTAAAATGCAGATTTGTCTTTTGGTAAATAGATACGATACCCTAATAATTTTTTAAACCAGTTTGGATATTCCAGACCAGCCTGCCTGAAAAGAATAAGAATCATGACCAGGAAAAAAGGCATAGCCGGAATTTTATACCGGGAGAGTGAACCAAAATTTGTTGCTGTACTTCCTACGGCTGCTGCAAATACAAAAGCAAATACAAAGCAAAGCATAAGGACGGGATTTGAAAATATTTTCCCGAAAAAATAAAAAATTCCTCTTTTAAAAATAACTGACATTGAAATATATAAAAAAAACATCGCCTCAATAACTGAAAGGGCAACGATGGGAGAAGATATTTCCCAGGGAAAGGGACGAAAGAAGGTGGCTACTATCCCGTTTAAAAAAAGCATGACAGGGTTGGATGAGCCAACTGAAAAATAGGCCCCTTGTTCTGTTTGGCTGAATTCTGCATACTGACTTCTACTTGCGGCACTAGTTTCAATAATTGTGTCGATTCTGAATGATTTTACGCTTTCATCTGAAGTAGTATATTGAATTAAATAAAAAGCAGAAAAAGCACCAGCAACAATTGTCATTACGGTAAAAATATTTCTAAGTGTTCTGTTGCCAATGAGCTTATTCAATTCTGAAAATAACCATAATACAATACCCGGAATTAATGCAAACAGAATATAGGGTTTAATATAAAATAAAAAAATTACTGAAACTGCTATCCATACGATAGAAGAAATAAATTTTCGACGTTTAATTGCAATATTAAATACAGCATAAACAAGATATCCAACACTACCAAAACAAATAGGGTCTTTCAGCATACCCGAGCTCCAGAATACAGCACTTGGTAAAAACAATGTGGCTAAAGCAATTTCCCGCCAATAATCCGGAAAATAATGTGTAAAGAATTTATAGAGACGGATACAGCCACCTAATGCAAAAAATGAAAATGCCATTGCGACACATAAATAGCTTTTTTGAAAAATAAGAATAAAGGGCAACCCGAGTTTGGCTACAAAAAAGTTTGACTCCCCGTGCATTGCCTCCCATATTGGATACACAGAATTGTCATAAATAAAATAATTCATTAAGGGTGTTTTCACATTAATAACTTTTGTCATCATAATTAAGAAAAAGTTATTGGGGTCATCCATAACGGCTTCTTGCAGATGAAGTCCGCTTAAAAAATACATCTCAGAATCACCACCCTTGTAATAAAATGAACTAAATGCAGTAAAAATCAGTGCACAAGCCATTTTAAAATAGAATGCCTGAAGTACACCCGGGTGGCAGCGAGCGCGCGTAGCGGTTGGCGAACCGGACCGGCCGCCAATCCCATTCGATGGCACCAGTGCTTCAAGGCAGCGTTGATCGGCTGCCCGCGCATGAGCGGGGTCTCGATCCAGCGCCCATAAACGCGCCTGAGCGGCTCGAGGCGCGCGTGTCGCTCGAGCAAAGCTTGAGGTTCGCCACGCCTGTGGTCCTCGAATTAATCTCGGACCAACAGCAACGTCGGAGTTTGATACAGGTAGGGCTCGGGATCGGCGTAGAGCGTGGGCCGGCGAAACCGAAGCAGGTTGGCGAGCGCATGCGACTCGTAGGGGTCGCAGATGGCGACGACGTCGCC
>JANOFP010000381.1:0-3996 GCA_031413675.1 Bacteroidota bacterium | reverse complement strand
GCTGAAAAATATATTGTAACCGATGTGCAGGACTGGAGTGAATACGAAGCCGAAGGAAGATTTCTGGAAGGAACAGGAAGTATGATGATAGACCATGACAATAAAATGATTTATGCTGCAATCTCTGAAAGAACAAGTCCCGCTGTATTAGAAAAATTTGCATCCGTCAATGGTTTTTCCGCAGTTGTATTTCTGGCAAAAGATAAAAGCGATAAGCCGGTTTACCATACCAATGTAGTAATGGCACTCGGGCAAAGCTTTTGTGTGTTATGTGAAGAAGCAATTGATGAAGAATGGGAGTTGATAGCCGTAAAACAATTATTGGAAAGTACGGGCCATGAAATTATTCCAATTACCAAAGAACAGATGCACTGTTTTGCCGGAAATATGCTGGAAGTAAAAAATAAAAATGATGAATCGTTTTTAATAATGAGTAGCGCTGCGTTTAATTCCCTGACTGATGAGCAAAAAGAAAAATTGCAATTCTTTACTCAGTTATTGCCCGTTGCAATACCAACTATAGAAGCTGCCGAAGGTGGAAGTGTAAGGTGTATGATGGCAGAGATTTTTTTGGAAAGAAAATAATTTTACTCAAATTATATTAACCAACGGCAACAGAAACATTAATTAGCTTACCAGTTTCCGCATCTTGTTTATTGATAAACTTCCCAATAGGAACAATAAATTTTTCCAATCGCCATTTTTTAAAAAGAGCTGTCACGTCTTCAACACTTTCCTCTTTCACACTTACCAGCAACCCTCCGTTTGTTTGTGGGTCAGGTAAAAGTGTAAAAGCTTCCATCACATTCACTCCCTTTTCAAATTTTACTTTATCACCATAGCTGCTCCAGTTACGTGTGGTTGCATCCGGAAAAATCCGCTGAGCGATATATTCTTTCACTCCTGCGGCAACAGGAATTTTATCATAATAAATTTCTGCACTTAGTCCACTGCCTTCAGCCATTTCAATTAAATGACCAAGCAATCCAAATCCCGTAACATCTGTCATGGCGGTTACACCTTTTATCTTTCCCAGTTCTTCGCCAATATTATTCAATGCGGTCATTTGTTTTATCATCATTGGTAAATGTTCTTCTTTTAACAATCCTCTTTTTTGTGCGGTAGATAAAATACCAACGCCTAATGGTTTGGTAAGAAATAAATAGCCTCCTTCTTGTGCCGTGTTATTTCTTTTTAAATTTTCTATCGGTACAATGCCGGTTACTGCTAATCCAAAAATGGGTTCTGGAGAATCAATACTGTGTCCACCAGCCAATGGAATACCCGCTTCTTTACAAATTGTTTTTCCTCCTTCTATTACACGTTGTGCAATTTCTGTAGAAAGTTTATCAATGGGCCAGCCGAGAATGGCAATTGCTATTAATGGTTTGCCCCCCATTGCATACACATCGCTAATAGAGTTGGCTGCAGCTATTCTTCCAAAATCAAATGCATCATCTACAATCGGCATAAAAAAATCAGTGGTTGATATCAATGCTGTTCCGTTTCCCAAATCATAAACCGCCGCATCATCTTTACTACTATTACCAACGAGCAGTTTATCATTGTCGGGTAAAACAAGATTTGTTTTAAGAATTTCATCTAAAATTTTTGGGGCAATCTTGCAACCACAACCAGCGCCATGCGAGAATTGAGTAAGTTTTGTAGAGTCGTGAACAGAGGGAGATGAATTGGTAGTCATTAAACTTTGATTTTTTCAAAGTTAATGCAAGCTTCATTTTCAAAAGATTTAATAATCTTAAACTTAAGCTGCCGGTTATTAAGATTTACTGATAACAGATATTGCTAAAATGTGGATATGCTATTTTACTTTCCTTTTTAAAACAATTGCAGAGTTCTTTTTATAGTCGGCGCTGAAACGAACATTGTGTCTTTCTTCGCCATCATAAATTACGAGCAGTCCTGTATTTGGAGGATAGATTCCCAGGTTTTCTGCATATAAAACAATATTGATCTGAAATTCTTCCGGAGCAATATAAATTGTTTTTTTAAAGGCTACTGTTTTCAAACATTGTTTTGGTATAATAATTTCTCCGTTTAATAACACACTTACCGTGTCTCCGTCTACTTCTCCATTATCATACAACGCCAGTACCAGGCTGTCCGATACAAACTCGATAACGGCTGGTTTATCAAACTCCCGTTCAGAAATTTGTTTAGCCGCATCGGTGTTTATTACAGGTACATTTATTTTTGCTACGGGCTCTGAAATTGGTTTTATTTTTTCTTCAGCAATAGTGGGGGCGATAGTTTTTTCTACAGAGTTAACTGTTGCGGTCTTTGATTTTATTTCTGCCGGCGTAGCAGCAATTTTTGTTTCTTCTGGCTTCGGATTTGATTTTGCAATGGTTGTATTTGTTTGTTGAACCGGGGTGGCAATTGATTTTGTAATTACCGCAGGCGTCGAAATAGAATTGTTTTGAATCTGCGTATTCGAAGCTATACCCTTTTGTTTTTCATTTGCAACTACAGTCTTTTTTTCAGTTGGTTTTATTGCAATAGCGTCAACAGAAACATTCGTTGTATTTATCTTACCGGGCTGCTTCGTATTCAAATTGTTTTTTTCAGCTTCCAGTTTTTCATTTGTCACACTGGATTTTTTTTCATTGGTTTTAATCGCAATATTATCAGGACTTGAAATTGCTGATGTGTTTATCTGAGTCAGTTGTTTCGAATTCAAATCATTTTTTCCAGCCTCCAGTTTTTCGTTAGCAACATTCGATTTCTTTTCGTTCGTTTTGATTGCAATATTATCAGGACTTGAAATTGCTGATGTGCTTATCTGAGTCAGTTGTTTCGAATTCAAGTCGCTTTTTTCAACCTCCAGCTTTTCATTTGTCACACTGGATTTTTTTTCATTGGTTTTAATCGCAATATTATCAGGATTTGAAATTGCTGATGTGTTTATTGAAACGGACCTTGTGGCAGAAGAACTATTTGCTCTGTTTGTTTTCTCTTTCTCAACCCTCACTAAACTCTTTAAAAACTCTTGCTTAAATCCATCGTCTCTTTTTGCAACAGTGTTCTCGTTTTGTTTTTTCCATTCATTATAAAAAGCAATATCCTCGGTTTTTTTCAACTCCTCCAGGTGCGGAAATATTTTTGATTTACTTAAATCTCTTTCTGTTTTCAATTCCGACTTACCGGAAATAGCGTAATATTTTTTAGTTGTGTTTGTTTTCCAGTTTCCATCCAGGTTCCAGGTACTATCCGTTGTGTTTCTTTTAAATGTATAAACGACCTTTACTTTCTTTTCAGGCTTTTGTGGAAAATTGTGCATGAGTATTTCATTGTCTTCTACCTCACAGATATCCCCATGAATTGTTCCTTCAACTCTTTTTACGATGTAATAAAGATTTTCATCAACAAAAAAAGTATTGCGGGTATAGCCATATACTTTGTCTTTGTATTGGGTTAATACAATTTCATATTCATCATCTTTTCGAACGGTAGTGCTGTCATTAGTCATTTTGCCCATCCATAACCCGGTAAGCGATTGTCCATAAAAAAATACTGGAAAAAATAAAAGCAGTAAACTAAGTTTCAGAGGTTTCATGAAGTATGGGGTGGCCATGCAGCCTGTTTGCATTTTCGGGAGTAACAGAATCGCAATTTATCATAGTTAATAACGAATTTATTCCCTCCCGATTGTGCAGCCCCTTTAAATACCACTTGTCATAGTATTTTAAAAGTATGCGGAAACTTTCTATGGTATTATTACTTTCCAGATAAGCGATTGCATTCTTAGTTTCAAGCCCCCCTAATCTATCTTTAATACGACTCATCGCATCAATCATTTTTTGTTTATCCAGGTTGCCGTATTCTGTAACCAGATGTTTTAATCTTTCTTCAAAAGGGATATCTAAAAAATAAACAGGTGCTGTTCGCATTGTTTTCCAAAGCTCAGTTGGAATGTTTACCAGACCGATGCGCTGTGATTCATCTTCGAGCCAGATACCATCAAAACCCCTAAAG
>JANOFP010000380.1:0-10409 GCA_031413675.1 Bacteroidota bacterium | reverse complement strand
CAGCAGCTGTTAATATGGTTTATATTTATTACGATGACGGTGTAAGAACATCTGAGAAAACATTCAAAGTGATTGTTCCGGCTCATTGATGATTTACTAAATCAATTCCGATACACAAGGCATCCCGATATTTACGGGGTGCCTTTTTTTTATTTGAAATCTATTCAGATGTTTATTTATAATTAGCTTTACAGCAGTAGCAAAAAAAATATGAGTAATCCAAATCTTAAAAGCGATAAAGAATCAATGAGTGTTGATGACAAAGAATTTGAAAACAATATCCGTCCATCTGTAATAAATGATTTTGCGGGTCAGTCTCCAATCATCGATAATCTGAAAATTTTTATAAAAGCAGCGAAGATGCGGGGCGAAGCATTGGATCATGTCTTATTTCATGGACCACCCGGTTTGGGGAAAACAACTTTATCAAGAATAGTTGCAAATGAAATGGGTGTGAAAATTAAAGAGACATCCGGGCCTGTAATAGAAAAACCGGGTGACCTTGCAGGACTGCTTACAAATCTTGAAGCCAATGATGTATTATTTATAGATGAAATTCATCGCCTGAGCACCGTAGTGGAAGAATATTTATATGCAGCTATGGAAGATTACCGCATTGATATTATGATCGACAGCGGACCCAATGCAAGAAGTGTTCAGATTAATCTTAATCCCTTTACATTAATTGGTGCTACAACACGCAGTGGTTTATTAACGGCTCCGCTGCTTTCCAGGTTTGCTATAAAATCAAGATTAGAATATTATACCAGTGAAGTATTAAATAAAATTATTCACCGCTCTTCAAAAATTCTTGATACAAAGATTTCGGAAGAAGCTGTGCATGAAATAGGAAGAAGAAGCCGTGGCACTCCACGTATTGCAAATGGTTTACTGCGTCGGGTACGGGATTTTGCACAGGTATTGAACGATGGTGAAATCGATTTCGGAATTACACAGCATGCATTGAAAGCATTGAATGTAGATGAACATGGTTTGGATGATATGGACAACAGAATTCTTTCCACCATCATAGATAAATTCAAAGGCGGGCCGGTTGGCATCACAACGATTGCAACCGCTGTTGGCGAAGAAGCCGGAACGCTGGAAGAAGTGTATGAACCCTTTTTAATTCAGGAAGGATTTATACAACGTACACCAAGAGGCAGGGAAGTTACGGAGAAAGCTTATTTGCATTTGGGTAAAATGCGACCAAATTCGCCCGGCACTTTATTTCAATAAAATAAAAAGGGAAAACATTATTCAGTTGTTTTTAATTTCAAAAACAAAGTCTGCAATGTTTCATTTTTTTCAACGCCTCTTAGATTAAAAAGTTCGTTTGATTTTACATACTCAATTCTTTTTTGCAAATCAGGATGACTGCTTATCCATTCAGCGGGTTCTTTAACACCAACGTCATCCACTTCTTTTTGTAAAAGTTCAAATAATTTTACAAAACCATTGCAGTCAATTTTTCGGTCACTTAAGAGTTGAAGCCCGTTTAGGTCCGATTCTTTTTCCAGGCTTCTGCCATACGACAACCCTTTCAGTCTATCGGCATTGCCAATGATAACACTGCTTACGGCACCCACATCACCAATTAATACTGAAAGAAAAACGGAAGAACCTAACTGACGAAATAAGGATTTAGTAGTGTGCTTATTATTTACATGTGTAAATTCATGACTGAGCAATGCAGCCAGTTCTTCATAACCATTCATGCCGTTCAGCAACTTATCATATACAACCATATTACCACCGGGCATGGCGAATGCATTGGCCACATCTTCATTTACAACCGATATCCGGATATTATATTTTGTGGGAATATTGAGTTCCTTAAAAAAATCATTGATGATTGCTGTTTTTGAAGCATCAATCTTCATTCCTGTTTTCAAAGCATCAAACATTCCGTTACCCATTTTCTCTTCAAATGAAACAGGCACTTTATTTGCCAGCCTTACAGCCAGCCAGGGAACAACAAAAAAATAAACCGCTGCCAGCAACCCAAAGAAAATTATTGAAAAGCGAATTAAAGAAACAGCACCGGGGGTAACTATTTTTCTGATAAGTGAACGATCCATTTTTCTGAATTCATCTTCCAGTTTATCAGCAAATTCTTTCTGACTTAACTCGATACTTTGTGCAGGGTAACCTTCGTGTCGCACTATAATTTTACCGGCTTTGCAGAATTGCTCACGAATTACTTTATCAAAAAACCAGTACACAATTTTTGGTTTACCAAATTCATCTAGTAAGCCAATGCTTAATTTGTCTTTTAAAAACAGGATTGTTGCATTTTGTGGCTCATGTCCCTGGAGGTTATAGATTGCGTTGTATCCGTCCATGAATCAAAATTATGTATAAATTATATTGAACCACATAGACACATAAGAAACATAGCATTTCACATAGAATGTAAAAACAAGTCAGTTAGCAGCACTATTCGCTTTTACATAAGCCCTCACATTTGCAGCATCTGCACCGCTTAATCCTGCTTGGGGAATCATGATAGCTAGTATCGTTTCCCATCGTTGCGCATTATATTTGGATGGTTTTGGTAATTCATGGCATTTTATACAACGTGTGGTAAACATCAATTCTCCGGCCGCAATATTTATTTCAATCTTTGGTGCAGTTGGTTCTTCAGTACGCCGCTCAATTGTTGGTACTATTTTTTTACTACAGGCAATTAATATAAGAAGGGTAAGTAAAATGAAAATTATTTTTTTCATAGTTGATTATTCCATGCTATGACTGACTATTTATGAAATAGTTGAACCACCAAAATAGTTGTGCAGCACTTCAGGTAAGATTATACCATCTGCAGTTTGATTATTCTCAAGCAAACTGGCAACAATGCGTGGCAATGCTAGCGAACTTCCATTTAGGGTATGTACTAACTGCATTTTATTTGTACTGTCCTTAAAACGAATTTTCATCCGGTTACTTTGAAATGTTTCAAAGTTGCTAACCGAACTTACCTCCAGCCATTTTTGTTGTGCTGCACTGTACACTTCAAAATCGTAAGTAAGTGCCGATGCAAAACTCATATCGCCACCACACAATGCCAAGATTCGATAAGGCAACTTCAATGACTGCAAAAGATTTTCAACATGATTTACCATTTCAATATGTACTTCATAACTTTTTTCGGGATGAACCAACTGAACAATTTCAACTTTATCGAACTGATGTACTCGATTCAGCCCTCTTACATCGGCACCAAAACTTCCGGCTTCTCTTCGAAAGCAAGGTGAAAATGCCGTCATCATAATTGGCAAATCAGTTTCTTTTACAATCTCATCCCGGTAAATATTTGTAAGTGGTACTTCAGCAGTTGGGATCATATAAAAATTATCAGCGGGCATGAAATACATCTGCCCTTCTTTATCCGGTAACTGCCCGGTACCATGTGCGGAAGCTTCATTCACCATCAAGGGTGTCAAATATTCAGTATATCCCGCAGCCGTATTAAAATCTAAAAAATATTGTACCAATGCCCTTTGCAGTTTTGCACCTTTTCCTTTGTATAATGGAAAACCACTACCGGTTATTTTTACTCCGGTTTCAAAATCAACGATATCGTATTTTTTAATCAGCTCCCAATGTGGAACAGAGCCCGTTGACAATTGTGGTTTAATGCCGCCTTCTTTTATTGAAATATTATCAGCTGGTGTTTTACCCGGCGGCACTTTTTCTGAAGGAAGATTGGGAAGTAAAACCAAATTATCATTTAATAAAGATTCAAGCTGAGATAATTTTTCATTCTGTTGCTGTATAACAGTTTTATTTTTTGCTACCTCAATCTTTTTTTCATTCGCTTTTTCTTTTTCCCCTTTTCCCATCAGGACACCTATTTCTTTACTGGCAGCGTTTAATTCGGCTTGCAAAGTTTCTGTTTCTGTTTTTAATTTGCGCAATTCTTCGTCCAGTTCAAGTATTTTATCAACTAATGACAGGTCATAAAAATTTTTAACAGCTAATTTTTCTTTTACTGCCTCCGCATTTTGCCTTAATACTTGTAACTGCAACATGATTTATTATTTGGCGCAAAGATAATCGTTGAAGGATTTATTCAGCATTTTTATAAATATCCGGATTGTGAATATGCATAAATCGTTCAGGATTGTTTAATGGCATAAACCCAAATTGCTTGTACAAACTATGTGCATCTTTTGTAGCAAGTAGTATACGACGCAGCCCCTGTAGGTCAGGGTAAGTCAATATAAATTCCATCAGCCTTTTACTTAAACCCCTGCCACGGTATTCTTCAATAATAAAAACATCAGCGAGATAAGCGAAGGTTGCATTGTCAGTAACCATTCTTGCAAAACCAACTTGTCTGCCGACAGGCAAAGCATGATTGCTATTATCGTAAACGCCAAAACACATTGAACCTTCAATCGATTTTTTCACGGTTTCAAACGGAATATTTTCTGACCAGTATGAGTGAGAAAGAAAATTATGAATAACCGATAAATCTAATTTTAATTTATCCGTACTGATGCTGAAATTGTCTTTGGCCGCTGTCATAAAATATTTTTTTCAAAACTAAACTACAAGAATATTTTATGCTAAAATAAATTATCCGACGGCTATCTTTGCTGCCATGTTTGCAAAAGATGATTTACAACAACGCTGGTGGAAACTTGAAGCTGAATTAGTAGAACGGTTCGGAAAAAAACCTGACCTGGAAGCTATTTTATTTTTAATCGGTATACAGGAGTTTGGAGGAACCAAAGAAAAATTTTCCAAAGAACAAAAGCAAGACCTGATGCATGTGGCCACATGCTCACTTCTTTCACAAAGTGGTTTTTATGAAATAGAAGGGAAGGATGATGATGGCTGGCCACATTTTAAACAACTGAAACCCTTACCGGAGATGGATGCGTTTGAACAGGAAAATTTTTTAAAAGATCATGTGTTGCTTTATTTTGAAATGAATAAACCACGAACCACATAAGCCCAAACCTCTTTAAAAGCTGCTTAAAAAAGTTACAAGAATTATGAAAAAAGTATTTTTAGTATTGCTCAGTTTTCTTTTTGTTTTAAATACCGATGCACAAAAAGATTCTACAGTAAAAAAGAGAGACCGAAAAAGAGATGTGCTGATGGAAACAAGTATGGGTACTATTATTGTCCGGCTTTCCGATTCTACACCACTGCACCGGGATAATTTTTTAAAGTTGGTTAAAACACATTTTTATGACAGCGTTTTATTTCACAGGGTTATGCAAAATTTTATGATTCAAGGTGGAGACCCCAAAAGTAAAACGGCGGCGCCAGGAATCCCATTAGGTAATGGTGGGTTGAATTATACAATACCTGCTGAGTTTAGAAAAACAATGTTTCATAAGAAAGGCGTAATAGCTGCAGGAAGAACACCTGATGATGTAAATCCGGAAAAAGCCAGTAGTAGCTGTCAATTTTATATAGCGCAGGGAAAAATATTTACGGATGCAGGATTAGATTCTGTTGAAACATTCAGATTGAATGGGAGAAAAATTCCAACTGAGTGGCGGGAGGTTTATAAAACGATTGGCGGCATTCCGCATCTTGATCAAAATTATACCGTTTTTGGGGAAGTAGTAATTGGATTGGAAGTAGTAGATAAAATTGCTGCAGTGCAAGTAAGTAAAAGTCGTGATGTGAACAGGCCACTTCAGGATGTAAGGGTAGTTAAAATGAAATTGGTAAAGCGAAAGAAAAAATAACAGCTATAACGTATAAAATTTACCCTAAAGGTTGTTTTTGTTTATGAAATAATAAACCCTAATTTTAAACTGCGTTTCATCCTCCTAAGTAAACAGCCTTCAATCCGCACTTTATTAATCAACAGGCAAAGATTAGCAGCACCTATTTTTTTAACCATTAAAATTAATAGCTATGCCTACTACAAACACAGCCGGGTTTCAGGTAACCGGAAAAAATGACAAAGCTTTATTTACTTTAAAAATTCATCGCGGCGATGGCATGTGTCTGCTGGCTATGAATTGGAAAAAAGCACAACCTCCAAAAGATTTTGTTGGATTTGCAATTGAGTTTAAAGAACCAAGTGGAAATAAATTTTTTACATTAAAAAACAGAATTAGTTTTCCGGGAGCTGATAGAAGTGACCCGAATACCTTAACCACACTGCGTTCGCCAATTCAAAAATTTCGCTGGGTACATTTTCCGTACAATGCAAATAAAGATGGTGAATTTATTTATCGGGTTACTCCTGTTTTTATGAATACGAAAGATGAATTGAGTTATGGCGAATCGCAACAGGCTTCCATTGAACTAAGGCGTGATACCTATCCGGGCAAAGTAAATGTTGCTTATACACGGGGATTTGTTTCATCGCAGGCATTTGTGGATACTTATGAAACATCGACTGAAGGCATCCCTCAATTATTGCCGCCCGATTCAAAAGCAGGTTTGAATTTTATTCCAACACATTCAAAAAAAGATGCGGCTTATAAATGGATGGGATTCGAAAGTCGTGAAATATTGCTTGAACTGTTGGATAATGCAATAAAAGATAAAACAGCAAAAGTAAATGTGATCGCTTACGATTTGAACCAACCTGAAATAGTAACAAGACTGGAAGAATTAGGAGACCGGTTGCGGATTATAATAGATGATGATGGAGCACATGGAGAAAATGGAAGTGGCGAAAATGCTGCTGCTACAAGATTGAGGAAAACGGCCGGCACTAAAAATGTAAAACGCCAGCACATGGGAAAACTGCAGCATAATAAAACGATTGTTGTAAATGGTACAAAAGTGAAATCTGTTTTATGCGGTTCTACCAATTTCAGTTGGCGTGGTTTATATGTGCAGGCAAATAATGCCCTTCAGATAAATGGTAAAAAAGCGGTTGATGTTTTTAATACTGCATTTGAAAACTACTGGATAAATAAAAACGAAGCCGGCGAATTTGGAAAAACAAACTCTGCAATATGGAATGATATTACTTTTTATGATATTAATATGCAGGTGAGTTTTTCGCCACATACCAGTAGCAATACCTTATTACAGTCCATTGCAGATGATATATTGCTAAAAACAACTTCTTCGCTTTTTTACTCGTTAGCCTTTTTGCCACTTACCAAAAAAGGGGTTGTGAATAATGCTATTGACAGCGTAACTAACAACCCGGCAATTTTTGTTTATGGAATGTCGGATTTACCCAATGGCGGTATCCAAATATTAAAACCAGATGGAAATATTGCGCCGGTTAATTCATCGGTGCTTACTAAAGCTAATACGCCGGAGCCTTTTAAATCAGAATCAACCGGGGGAAAGGGACCTAGGCTGCATCATAAGTTTGTAGTATTAGATTTTAATAAGCCCACTGCAAGAGTTTATTTAGGTTCTTATAATTTTTCAATTGCTGCCGATAAAACGAATGGAGAAAACCTGCTGCTGATAAAAGACCGGCGTATTGCCGTTTCCTATATGATTGAAGCATTACGTTTATTTGATCATTATCATTTTCGTGTAAAACAAGAAGAAGCAGCAACAGCCGTAAAAAAGTTAGAATTAAAAAAACCACCCAAGCTTACAACTGAAACTGCCTGGTGGGAGCATTACTACACGGTTGCAGACCGGATAAAAGACCGCTCATTGTTTTCTTAAATAAATAAAATCGCAGGTTGATTGAAAAAATGCCTGCGATTTTTTTTCGTCTTAATATAAAATTTTCAAAAAATCAGAATAAAGATTTTCTTCTACGGCCGCCAAGTCCCAGCACGCCAAGCAATGTTCTTGTAATAACACTGGCAGCAGTACGGCCTACTTGTTTTACTGTTGGGTTATCAAAAAAGCCTTTTTCCTTCACAGTTGTTTTTCGTTCAGTTTTTTCTACTTTCACTTCATCATTTTTTTCTGCCGCTTCTTTTCCACCGGATGCTTCGCATAATTTTTCATTCAGTATCTCATAAGCACTTTCGCTATCCACCACTTTATTATATTTAGCAGCAATTTTTGATTTGCTTACCAACGCATCTATTTCAAGTTCGGATAAAATATCCATCCGGCTTTGGGGCGGCCGCAGCATACAATGTACCAGGGGGGTGGGAATTCCTTTTTCATTCAACATCGTAATTAATGCTTCCCCAATGCCAAGTTGGGTAATTAAATCTTCTGTTTTATAAAATTCTGTTTCCGGATAATTCTCCGAAGTTTGTTTAATTGTTTTTCTGTCAGCCGCTGTAAAAGCTCTGAGAGCATGTTGAACTTTCAAGCCTAATTGCGCCAATACACTTGCCGGCACATCCATCGGATTTTGAGTGCAGAAAAAAATCCCGATTCCTTTTGACCGTATCAATTTAATAATTGTTTCTATCAGCTGAAGTAGTGCATCATTAGCTTCCTGAAAAATAAGATGAGCTTCATCTATAAACATTACCAGTTTTGGTTTATCCATATCACCTTCTTCGGGGCAGGTGGCATATAATTCTGCAAGCAACTGCAACATAAAAGTTGAAAAGAGTTTAGGCCTGTCCTGTAAATCGGTTACCCGAATTACCGAAATCATTCCTCTGCCATCGTCACTGATACGCATCAGATCATCCACATCAAAACTGATTTCACCAAAAAATAAATCAGCACCCTGTTGTTGCAGTTCAATTACTTTTCTTAAAATTGTTCCGGTAGATGTGGTTGAAATTTTTCCATAACTTTTTTCCATTGCCACTTTTCCTTCATCACTTACATACTGCAATACTTTTATAAAATCTTTTAAATTGAGCAGCGGCATTTTATTATCGTCGCAATATTTAAAAATCATAGCTACAAAACCGCCTTGTGTATCATTCAATCCTAAAATTTTGGAAAGTAATACCGGACCAAATTCACTTACAGTGGCACGTAGCCTCGCACCTTTTTGATTACTTAAAGTCAGAAGTTCAACAGGATAGGCAGCGGGTTTATATTCTATACTTAATTTTTGTACCCGGTCATTTATTTTATCATTTGCAGTACCTGCAGCCGCTATACCACTCAGGTCGCCTTTAATATCCATCATTACAACAGGCACACTTGCATCGCTTAATATTTCACTCAATACCTGCAATGTTTTTGTTTTGCCGGTTCCGGTAGCACCTGCTATCAACCCATGACGATTCATTGTTTTTAATGGAAGTAATACATCAGCTCCTGACACTACATTACCATCTAAAACAGCATTGCCAATTTTAAAAGCTTCGCCTTTAAACGTATAACCTGCTTTAACGGCTTCGAGAAATTTTTGAGCGTCTGGCATAGTAAAAATTTTGTGGAAGTTAAATCAAATGGTTTAAAATAAGGTCTTCAAATCAATATTTGAAGAAGACAGGCTTTTCAGGAAATAACAAAATTGGAAAATTCTCATAAACCGAAGCGGGTGTAAAAGACCCCTCACCAAAGACATTCTTTTAACAAAAAATTGAACCCTGATTCTTCAACCCCGGAATTACTTTACCTTTATTTGTAAATAATAATAAAATATCCATCATTTTGCTTTGGCATTGGATGGAAGAAAAACAATTTAAACGAAAAAGTATGGAAGCTAAGAAACCTAAAATTTTATTGTGCGAAGATGATAACAATCTCGGCAGCGTATTAAAAAACTATCTTGAGTTAAATGATTATGATGTAATACTTGAAAGAGATGGCCGTTTGGGTCTTGCAGCTTTTCAACGTGAAAAATTTGACATTTGCCTGTTGGATGTAATGATGCCGAATATGGATGGCTTTACTTTAGCCGAAGAAATCAGGGACATAGACCCCGACATTCCTTTATTCTTTTTAAGTGCAAAAACAATGAAGGAAGATGTGATACAGGGCTATAAACTAGGTGCGGATGATTATATCACCAAGCCTTTTGACAGCGAAGTATTATTGCTGAAAATAAAAGCTATTCTGAAAAGAAATGAAGAGCAGAACCGGGAAAGCGATAATAAGGAATTTGATTTGGCCAGTTATCATTTCAATCCGAAGCTGCGCCAGTTAATTCATAATAATATTACTCAAACGCTATCTCCAAAAGAAAATGAATTACTGAAAATGCTTGCTGAGTATCTCAATGATTTGCTGCCAAGAGATCAGGCTTTGAAAAGAATCTGGGGTAGTGATACGTATTTCAATGGTAGAAGTATGGACGTGTATATAGCAAAGTTGCGCAAATATTTAAAAGACGATGAGAAGATAGAGATTGTGAATATTCATGGCAATGGTTTCAGGCTGGTGGTGCAGAGTTAATTTTTAAATCACCTCTATCCGTTAAAATATTCAAAGCGGCTGTTTCAAAAGATGCAGTCGCTTTTTATTTTACAGATGAACTTTCCTTCAAATCTTTTATTCTTTTGTTCATCACCCGAAACCAGATTGGGGGAAATAAAGAAAGTAAAACCATGCCCGGATAGCCGGTTGGCATTTGTGGT
>JANOFP010000379.1:0-2374 GCA_031413675.1 Bacteroidota bacterium | reverse complement strand
GAACTTTGAGACCAGCACTAATTAATCATGTGATATTCCGCGGTAAAGAAACACATGGAAATGAGCGGTGCGGATCGGCTTTTTTTGAACACGATTACAGAAAAGGAAGTAAGTCAAATTCTTGTTTAATTATGATTCTTTTTTTTATTAAACATTTTTTAAGAGTAAGATAGCTGATACGTTTACCTGAACTAGGCATTCGATACACAAGGTTGCCCCGATGGATAGCTGTAAAAAGTTTTACTGGTGAATCGTTCAGCAACCAGGCAGTTCTAATATTCTGCAAACCTACATTTATCCGTGGATGAAAGTGTTTGATAATTATTTCTTCGAACATTAAAATATTTTTATAAATTTATAAACAAAGGTGATACGGAAAGCACAGCGTTGAACTAACATCAGCCAATTGCAAATCCAGGCTGTGGTTCAAGCTGGATAAACAACTTTCAACTTTAGTTCTTAATGCCCTATCGGTCGGTGTTCAATGCCTGCGAAAAGTTCAAATATCAATCAGGCTTTACTTTGAGACTTTTTTATTAGGTTTGCTTAACAATAAATAATTGTGACCTTACTTGACATACATATCACTGATATCAGAAAGCTTTGTTCAAATCACAAGGTTAAAGAATTGTATGCTTTTGGCTCAGTATTGACAGCTAAATTCAACCAAGAAAGTGATGTTGACCTGGTTGTTGATTTTGATCCGATTGATATTTCTCTTTATGCTGACAATTATTTTGACTTTAAATTCTCATTGCAGAAAATATTAAATCGCCCTATTGATTTATTAGAAGAAAAAGCGATCAAAAATCCATACTTCAGACAAAATCTAAATCAGCAAAGACAACTTATTTATGGACATTGAAATAAAAGCCTGGCTTTATGATATTTTAAATGCTGTAAATGAAATTGATAGCTTCTTTATTGATACTCCAAAAGAATTTACGTCTTATCAAAATGATGTAAGAACGAGAAGGGCTGTTGAAAGAAATCTGGAAATCATTGGAGAAGCTGTGAATAGAATTCTTCAAAAAGATAGTTCTATTGAACTTTCAAATTCAAGAAAGATTGTAGATACAAGAAATCGTATTATTCATGGATACGATTCTGTATCAGACAATATAATTTGGACTATTGTTATGTCACATTTTCCAATCTTGAAATCTGAAGTTGAAAAGTTACTCAACGAATAGCCCTCCGGCATGCAATCCGATAAACCCAACAAGCCATCCAATGATGATGATAACAGCAACGATGTATTGTAAATTTTCCATATAATTGAAGAGAATTATATCATTTACAGATTTTTTATTTCTAATATTTTTTTTAAAAAAATATTGAATTAGAAACCGGCATTAAGAAAACATCCTGCTAAACTTCATCTGAAATTTCCGGAAACGGTATAGCAAACCCTGTCATTTATTCTCTTGAAGATCTCACCGCTTATTTTCCGGAGTCTGCGGACTTTTCTTTTGTCCAGCAATTGCCCGGCACTGTCGAAATATTGTGGTTGAGGAAAATAAGTGAGTGTATAATATTTTTTATAAGAAAAAGGCGCATTTAATGCAACAGGTTTTATCGAGATAAGTATCAGCGTATTCTTTTTTTCGTCAACATAATAATCCAGTTTATTGACCCATGTACAACGAATAGATTTCATTTGCCGGATTAATTCTAAAATCTTTGTTTCATTTAAATGGTAGGTAACCAGGGTATCAGTCAAACGTTTTTCGTTTATTTCAAACTGGTAAATATAACTGAGCGTATCTGTAATAATTTCAAGCGATATGGTTTCAAAACCCCTGTCGGTAAAGGCAATGGTGAATGGCTGTTCCAGGTATAATTTTTTATAGGATTCTTCTATCCTGTCCAGCACTTTTTCATTCTGGTAATAATAATTTGATGTAATATTTTTCGAGGAGCAGGATGAAATAAACCCTGTTATTCCTGAAAAAAATATGGCTATTGTCAGTTTACTCAGCATCATTTGCATTTTTAGTACAATAGGTTATTCCGAAAATTATCCTTTTAAAAAAAGCCGGAGATAATTGCAAAAGGGTTTTGCCGCCATAGTCCCAGTACACAAAAGTGATGACATCATTTTCTTTACTGATTTTCTCAGCTACGATAAAATGTGTAGGAACTCCCAGTTTAAGGGTTACATGATTTTTTTTATGCACGATCCTGTTATTAATAAATAAAACGACAGTGCCGGTTTTCATTTTGTCACTGATGTATTCGTATAGGTCACCCACTTTGGGACGAAAGAGGTCAGCGCCTCTTGCATTCACTTTATAAAAGAGAAGCTTTCTTAACATCCGGTTGAACTTGGCATAATTTACAGATGCCCAAAAACGATCTTCATCATCCGGAT
>JANOFP010000378.1:0-7272 GCA_031413675.1 Bacteroidota bacterium | reverse complement strand
TTTACGGTTATCAAACATTGAGCTTCTGTTTCATTTTTTATTTCTTGCTTTTTGTCTCTGGCTTTTTTGGGAGTAGAACTGGTGAATAATTCAAAATGAATATTCTTTTCGTTTACTCCTTTTGCTTCTAAAAATTCTTTTACGCAAAAAATCATTTCCTCGGGTCCGCATAAAAATGTTTCATCAATTGCTGCGAAGTCAATCAGTTTATTAAGTTCCGTTAATTTTTCGGTATTAATTCTTCCAAAATTTAAAGTGGCTTCTGTTCTTTCCCTGCTCAGAATATTAATAAAATTAAACCGGTTGATGAATTTATTTTTTAACCCTTCCAATTCTTCAAAGAACATTATAGAAGAACGGCTCCGGTTTCCATATACTAACGTAAAACTGCTTTGAGACTCTGTTTCCAATGTTGCTTTAATAATAGAAAGGACAGGAGTAATGCCGCTGCCCGCTGCAAATGCGAGATATTTTTTTTTATGAGCCGGGTTGAGTTGAGTATAAAATTTTCCAACCGGCTCCATTACTTCCAGCATATCTCCTTTTTTCAATTGTTCATTTGCATAAACAGAAAATAAACCACCCTCAACTTTTTTTATTGCCACTTTCCATTCATTATCCGTTGGCGAACTGCAAAGAGAGTAGGTTCTTCTTAGCTCTACTCCGTTTACAATTGCCCGCATAGTAAGACTTTGCCCCTGTGTAAATTGAAATTGCTTATTGAGTTGTTCGGGTATATCAAATAAAACGGAAACACAATCCTGCGTTTCTTTTTTTATTTCTTTAATTGCAAGTTTGTGAAAGTGGATTGACATAATACGATAGTATACGTTGTACTGTAAGAAAGATCAATTGAGCTTCATAAGATGATCCGCCAGTTGGCGGACGCAAGGGACGCTAAATCAGGGAACAAAAGCTAAGTTCAAAAAATTTAATTTTTCTCAAAATAAATAGGCTAATAATTTTTACCCGTCAGTCCGCCTAAAGCGTACCGACGGATAAACTTACTTCTTCATCCCCGTTAATAAATGTGTAACCATATTCTCTTCTATCTCTTCTGCTGTATACGTTTTACGACTGCGATGCCAGAATTCAATCCCCCGTATAGCCGATAGAATATTTAATACGGCAACATACGGCAGTATCGGCTTTATTTCCTTATTATCTATACCTGATTGTATAATTGATTCTAATTTCTGTACATAGTTGCGGCGTTGAGTTGTAAAATTTGTGAGATAAGGATCTTCAAGATGTATCCATTCTGTTACCATTACATGGTATTCTTCGAACCGGTCAATATTCATTTTAATATGAAACCGCAAAATGGATTCGATGCGTTGCAAACTGGTGAGCCTTTCATCCTCCATATCTTCGAGCTGCACATAAGCGTCGGTGGCAATACGAAAAATAATTTCCTGTAGCATTTCCGATTTGCTCTTGATATGATTATATAAACTTGCTGCTTCTATACCAACCGTATCAGCAAGATCCCGCATACTGGTGGCAGCATATCCTTTTTCGCGGAACATAGCCGCGGCTTTTTGCAAAATTAAATTTTTGCGTGAAGCTTTTTTACGTTTGATAATTGACATATAGCAAAGATAATTAGTACATAAACAAAATGTTTATTCGACTCAATTTAAATGAAGGTATTCATTTTTCGTGTAGGTTTGCGCCGCTATAGATTATTTGACAACAACATTTAATTTAATAAAAACCCCGCCGAAATAATTATGTCTTTAATTGTAGTTGGTACCATGGCATTCGACGCCATTGAAACTCCTTTTGGAAAAGTAAACCAGATTATAGGTGGCTCAGCTACTTATGCTGCATATGCTGCCAGTAATTTTATAAAGCCTGTTCAGCAAATTTCGATTGTGGGAAGTGATTTTCCGGAAGAAGAAATGAATGAATTGAGAAACCGTGGTGTAATGCTGGACGGTGTGGAAATTGTAAAAAATAAAAAGTCCTTTTTCTGGAGCGGTCGCTATCACGAAGACATGAACAGCCGCGATACATTAATAACTGATTTAAATGTACTGGCTGATTTTGATCCGCATATTCCGGATAGTTACCAGGGTGCTGAGTTTCTGATGTTGGGAAACCTGATGCCAAAACTTCAACTGAATGTGATACAGGAAATGAAACAAAGGCCTAAGCTGATTGTAATGGATACGATGAATTTTTGGATGGAAAGTGCGATGAATGAATTAATGATCGTCTTAAAATATGTGGATATGCTGATGGTGAATGATGCAGAGGCAAGACAACTAACCGGACAATTTTCATTGGTAAAGGCTGCAAAAGAAATCCTGAAGATGGGTCCGAAATATTTAATTATAAAGAAAGGAGAACACGGCGCTTTATTATTTCATGGGGATGATGTGTTTTTTGCGCCAGCTCTGCCGCTTGAAGATGTATTTGACCCAACAGGTGCCGGCGATACTTTTGCCGGAGGTTTTATTGGTTATTTGGCAAAAACAAAAGACATCGGTTTTGAAAATATGAAGACTGCAATTATTGTTGGTTCGGCTATGGCAAGCTTTTGTGTTGAGAAATTTGGACCTACCCGATTAAAAGAAATTACAAAAGATGATATTGATGGCAGGATAAGATTGTTTAAAGACCTGGTGAGTTTTGATATTGAGCTTGTATAAACAATACCCCGATTTTTTTGGGGATTGAGTTGGTGTAAGAGAGTATGCTCTCGATAACTTGCAATCAGCAGTCATCAACATGCACTTTGAAGTTTTACCGAAATAAAATTAGAAATCAAAAAAAATGTTTTTTTTGAACAAAATTTTCAACTACCAACCTGAGTGTTGAATATTGCTTATTGTCTATTTCTTTCGTATTGGCAAATGACCATATTGACTCAATGACTTTACCGACTGCCGATTGCAAACTGCAGACCGACTCAAACCTTCACCTCCTTCCATTTCCCCTTTTTAAAATAATACCACGCAACAATTGCTAATACAGATTCTGCAACGGGTATTGCAATGAATGCACCTAGTGGTCCCATCTTAAAACTAATAGCAAGTATATAAGCAAGTGGTATTTGAAAAAGCCAGAAGCCAAAAATATTAATCCATGTCGGCGTTTTGGTATCACCTGCCCCGTTTAATGCCTGTATCATTACCATTCCAATACCATAAAAAATATACCCTGCTCCCATTATTTGCAAAGCCGTTACTCCGTAAGCATGCACTGCTGCTTCTTTTGTAAAGATGCTGATGATAGGAGAAGAGAAAAATAAAAAAAGAAACATAACGATTGCCATAAATATTGCATTGTACTTAGCCGTAAGCATTACGCTTTTTGCAGCACGGTCGGGTTGTAAGGCTCCAAGATTCTGTCCGACCAATGTTGCTGCTGCATTGCTTAAACCCCAGGCTGGCAAAATAAAGAATACTACATTTCTAATGGCTATCTGATAGCCTGCACTTGCATCGGTGCCGCCGGTTGTAGAAACTAACCAGGTTAATATAATCCAGCTTCCACTTTGTATAAAAAATTGGAATGTTGCAGGCCACGCTACTTCATACAATGTTTTTATAATTGGTAAATCCCATTTAAAATGTGACCACTTAATATGAATTGATCTTTTGCCAATAAATAAATAATAACACTGATACAACACACCAATGCTTCGTCCGATTGTAGTTGCAATAGCTGCGCCTTTTAATCCTAACTCAGGAAAAGGACCATATCCATTTATTAATGTAGGGCAGAGAATGATATTAATGATGCTGGCTATCCATAAACTGCGCATAGCCATAGCAGCATCTCCTGCGCCACGGAATATTCCATTAATAAGAAATAATAAAATGATAGCTGCGCTACCACCGAGCATGATACGGGTAAATATTGTTCCGTCTTTTATTACTTCTGGAGCCGCTCCCATTAGTCTTAAAATATCGGGAGCAAACACAACCCCTGCAATACTGATTACAACTGTTACAAATAATGAGATCAAAATTGATTGAGCCCCGGCATGTGCAGCAGCATCCGGATTTTTTTCACCAATTCTTCTTGCTACCACTGCGGTAGCTGCAATACTTAATCCGATAGCAAGTGTATATACAATTGAAATAACAGATTCAGTAAGCCCGACGGTAGCTATTGCCTGTTTTGCATTGGGTAAATGACTTACAAAATACATATCTACCACGGCAAAAACAGATTCAAGACTTAATTCAAGAATCATGGGGATGGCAAGTAAAACAATAGCAGCACGAATACTGCCTTTTGTATAATCATATTCGCCACCCCGAAGCGATTGTTTTATTAACGAAAATAAGTAAGACAGTTTACTGCTATATAGAGTTTGATTTGACATGATTGTTCTTTTGAAAATAATTAGATTAGTTGCAACTAAAATTCAGTTGCTGAAATTGTTGACTCGTATGTGGGCAAACCTGACATCAGGCAGGCTGCATTAGCAGATTTTCATATTCATTAAGTTGAACGAATGTCAAATGTAGGAGAATTTTTTGAAAGAGGACCCCCATAATAGCAAATTCAAAGCAAACAAAAGTTATCCTATTCCACACAAACTCCCCACAAAAGAAAAAAAGTTTTAGTTATATCTTTAGTGACCATGTACCAGCAGGTGATACTTATTTACATAAGGTTTTAGTTGAGTGGAACCCAAAGAATAATCAAACAATGAAAAAATATCTTTTTCTTCTCCTGTTTCAATTTTCCATAAAAGTAATTGCACAGTCGGGTACTGAAATTCCTTTATATAAAAGTGAAATACCTAATTCAACCGGTGCTCCTAATAGAGAAAACGCAACAGTAAGAGATAACATCACAAGGATTGCAAAAGTGAGCAAACCAACTATCACCATTTTTAAACCTGAAAAACCGAATGGTAAATCAGTTATCATTTGTCCCGGGGGAGGATATACAATTCTGGCGTTTGATCATGAAGGAATAAGAGTAGCCGAACAGTTGAATAAATGGGGGGTTACGGCTTTTGTTTTAAAATACCGTTTACCGGATGATACAACGATGATTGATAAAAGCCTTGCGCCATTACAAGATGCACAACAGGCTGTCAGGCTTGTAAGAACGAATGCAAAAGAATGGGGACTGGATAAAAATAAAATCGGCATCATGGGTTTTTCTGCAGGAGGACATGTTGCAGCAACAGCAGCTACACATTTTAATTTTAAAGCTGATGCCAATAATAATGATACCACTTCAGTTCGGCCAGATTTTGCAGTTCTTATTTACCCCGTAATCAGTTTCGACAGCACAATTACACATAAAGGCTCAAGAAATAATTTGATTGGAGCCAATCCAACAAAAGAAAAATCTGAATTCTTCTCCAATGAATTGCAGGTAACAAAAAATATACCTCCTTCATTTTTAATTCACGCAGGAGATGATGCTGCCGTACCTGTAGAAAATAGTATTCGCTATTACCAGGCTTGTATAAAAAATAAGGTACCTGCAGAGTTGCATCTTTACCCAAACGGAGGACATGGTTTTGGAATGTATAATAAAACAACAACGGATAACTGGATGGAGCGATTATGGAATTGGTTAAATTCGTTAAAATAAATTGATGTCATCATAAAAAATATCTCTCAAACAAACTAAGGCCGCTTATAAAATATTTACAATTCGAAACGTAGTGTTCTTTGTGCCTTTGTGGGAAACAATAAATTATTCTTATGAAAAAAATCAATACTGCATTATGCTCTTTTGGAATGAGTGGTTGGGTATTTCATGCGCCGTTTATTAATATCCACCCCGGTTTTAACTTATACGGAGTATGGGAAAGAACTAAAAACCTGGCTCAGAAAAAATATCCGGCTGTAAAAACGTTCAGAACACTAGAAGATTTATTGGCAGATGATAAAATTGAATTGGTTGTTGTAAATACGCCCAGTGTTACACATTTTGATATTACCAAGCAGGTATTGCTCGCAGGTAAGCATGTTATCGTTGAAAAACCTTTTACAGCAACTGTTGAACAGGCAGAAGAATTAATACGATTGGCTAAAAGGAAAAATTTAAAACTCTCTGTTTATCAAAATCGCCGCTTCGACAGCGATTTTAAAACAGTAAAAAAAGTATTGGAAGAAAATTTATTGGGAGAAATTGTTGACTTTGAAATTCGTTATGATCGTTATGTCCCTGAACTAAGTTATAAAGCACATAAAGAAACTCCCACGCCGGCTGTTGGATGTTTATATGATCTGGGATCACATTTAATAGACCAGGCTTTGCAACTTTTTGGAATGCCATTAGCCATATTTGCTGACATAACAATTAATCGACCCAATGCAAGAGTGGATGATTATTTTGATCTAAAATTATTTTATCCTTCACACCGGGTCTCCCTTAAATCCAGTTATTATGTACGTGAGCCTATGCCGGGTTACCAGATTCATGGAAAAAAAGGTTCATTTATAAAACATAAAACCGATGTGCAGGAAACAGATCTGTTGGCCGGTAAAAAACCCGGTGGTGATAAATGGGGTATTGAACCCGAATCGCAAAAAGGTTTATTACATACAGAAATAGATGGGAAGATAATAAGAGAATACATTCCATCCCTTCAGGGAAACTATGGCGATTATTATAATGGCATCTATCAATCGATTACAGAAAATGTTGATGTGCCGGTAACGGGAGAAGAAGGAATGCATGTGATAAAAATAATAGAAGCCGCTATTTTAAGTAATAAGGAGAAACGGGTGATAGATTTATAATTTTAATTGAACTCCTATTGGAAAAAATTTTCTCAAAATACAGAACAATATTAATTTCAACAGGAATGAAACAAAAAATTTTAAAAGTACATTCAAAAGATAATGTAATCGTAGCGTTAACAAACCTGAAAAAAGGGGAAGTGATTTCTTTTGATGGTGAAGACTATACATTACAGGATGACATTAATGCCAAGCATAAGTTTTTTATCCATAATATGAATTCGGGTGATGAGATAATAATGTATGGTGTACTGGTCGGCAAGGCACAAAATTATATTCCATGCGGCGGATTGATGACAACAGCTAATACCAAACATGCAGTTGACCCATTTACTTACAAGCCCTATAATTATCAATGGCAGGCGCCAGATGTTTCAAAATTTATAAACAGAACATTTAACGGCTATCATCGTAAAGATGGCAAAGTGGGTACTGCAAACTATTGGCTTTTTATGCCAACGGTTTTTTGTGAAAACAGAAATTTAGATGTAATCCGGGAAGCATTGCATAATGAACTGGGTTATGCCGTAACTGATAAATA
>JANOFP010000377.1:0-1536 GCA_031413675.1 Bacteroidota bacterium | reverse complement strand
AAGACCCGTTTTTGCAAACGGGTCTTACAACACATGAGAAATAATCCAAAACTTACTGTAGAAAAATTTATTGCTGATAATTAATTATCTCCTGTTTTAACACGGTTCTGCTCATCGCCAGCACCACCTGTTTTTCTTTTTTGACCAACTTTACCTTTGCTGAAACGGTATGTAAATCCAATTGCCACCTGTCTTGAATCACGTTGCTGCTGAAAAGATGCATCGATATTGCTGTATTTAATATCGCCTTTTATTTTTTGAGAATACAATACATCACGAATGTTGAATCGTACCGAACCTTTTCCTTTCATTACTTGTTTGCTTACACCCATATTCATCATACCAAATCCCTTTATTCTGAAAACACCATCCACACCACCGGTTCTGTAAAAACCACTTAATTCTGCATTCCAGGTTTTGCTTAATTTAAACTGGTTGGATAAATTAGCCTGGCCTGAAGTAGCACTGATTTTCACGGGATCACCATTTATTATTCCTTCAAACAAATTATTAAAGACGTTTACATAAACATTTCCACTCCACCATTTCTTAATCTGACCACCTGCACTTATTGCAATACCATACTGGCGTTGTTTTGCGATATTTGCTTTCTTTACAAACGTTTCATTCTTCTCTGTATTCTGCTCCAACACTTCATTTATGATATCTGTTGTACGGGTGTAATTCAATGTGGTGGTTAAAAATCCTTTGTAAGTATGACTCACTTCAACATTATGTGAAAACTGCGGTTGAAGGTTTGGATTACCCTGCTCGAAAGTATATCGATCAAGAAAGGTAATGAATGGATTGAGGTCTTCGTAATCCGGACGATTAATTCTGCGGCCATAATTTAAACCATAACTATTTTTTTCATTTGCGATATACTGAAAAAAAGCTGTTGGAAAAATTTGAGTGTAATTGCGTTTAAACTTTACTCCGGTTGTAACCTGGTTTCCTTTTGCATTCGTGTTTTCAACCCTCAGGCCAAACTGTCCTGAAAGTTTTTTGCTAAAGGGTTTGCTATAATTTACATACGCAGCATTTACATTTTCTTCGTAAATAAAATAATTGCTGCGGCCTATATCACGAACTTTTATACCATAGTTTACACTATCATAAACGGCATTATTATCTGTCTTTACAAAACTTGTTTTAATACCTGCTTCAAATTTTGCTCCTTTCTTAAGCGGATGCGTATAATCCATTTTTGCAGTATATATATTTATCGCCTGCGGTAAATTGCCCAACAGCGTATCTGCTTTTATTGTTGGCAAACCGTACGGATCAAAATAAGCATTAACCAGGTCCTGAGAATTTTTGCTGTCATAAGTTAGATAATCTACATCCGCAGTTAATTCTCTTCCGGTTGAGTCAAACGCATGACGGAGGTTAAAATTAGAGCTGAAATTTTTCCATTTTCTTTCATTACTTGTAGCGGCTAATGTGCGACTAAGTAAAGTCTTATTCGGATCTGAAATCAACACATCGCTTGTATTACTAAATGTGCCAGGATTATAAAAACCAGTAAACACGATA
>JANOFP010000376.1:0-1600 GCA_031413675.1 Bacteroidota bacterium | reverse complement strand
GGTGGCTTAACTGGATTTTTTGAAAAGAAATATAGTTGTTCAGTACTGAATATTAAAACTAAGCTGAAAAATTTGATTCGCATTTGACTTTATAGAAAGTATCAGGTCATTTGGTTATTGAAAAAGAATAAGTACCCGTAACCTCGTTGCCATTGTTTTTATCCCAAACACGAAACTTTACAGTAAAAAATTTTATATCGCCCTGGATAGAAGTAATAATAGCTTTTACATGAATATATTTAGCATCTTCTGCTTCATAATCTGTTTTGCCGGGAAACAAATCATCTTCATATAGTATAAGCAAATTCTTATCTGTAATAATTTTCTCAGATGCACCTAAATTCACTTTTCCATTTTTAATAAACCAACCGCTTATTTCGAGTTTTACATAAATTGCTTCATTCAGAGCGGTAGCATTTAGTTTTTTTTCTTTTCCAGCTTCATCGGTGAGGTAGGCTTTTGATACAGTAAGGCCGTCCGTTTTTATTTTTATACCATTTTTTATGTTTGAAGAATTGTCGCCCTGCGCCAGAGAGGTAAAGGAAATTGTAATTAAAGTGAAGAGGAGGATATAAGTACAAGATTTGATTCGCATTTTTTTTATTAAAGGTAGAAAATTTTGTCATGCTACTGCCCGGAGGTTATCTTTAATCAAATTATTAGTATGAAAAAAAACAGTTTTCCGGTGATATTAATAATGTTGCTGAGTTCTGCAGTAAATGCACAGGTATTTAAATCAAGCAATCCGCTTGCACATACATTTTCTATAGTTGCCCGTGATCCCATTACAGGAGAAATGGGTGTTGCAGTTCAAAGTCATTGGTTTTCGGTAGGTACATCAGTAAGTTGGGCAGAAGCTGGTGTGGGTGCAGTAGCTACACAATCTTTTATAAACAAATCGTTCGGGATCCGCGGACTTTCATTATTGAAAAACGGGTTAACATCACAGCAAGCACTTGATTCATTATTGAGTGATGATGCTGGCAGAGAAGTAAGGCAAGTTGCAATAGTGGATAATAAAGGCAATGTAGCTGTATATACAGGTGCTGGCTGCATACAATATGCTTCTCATATTATAGGCAACCAGTTTTCTGTACAGGCAAATATGATGCTGGGCAACCAGGTAACAAATGCAATGGCTGCAGCTTTTAAAAAAAATGCTGCAAAACCATTGGCAGAGAAAATGCTGATGGCTTTGCATGCTGCGCAAGGTGTAGGCGGCGATATTCGTGGGCAACAATCGGCAGCAATACTTATTGTGCCGGCAAAATCAACTGGTAAGCCATGGGATGATAGAACAGTTGACCTAAGAGTAGAAGATAGTAAAGAAGCTGTAAAAGAAATAAGCAGGCTGTATAAAGTACAAGTTGCTTATGAACATATGAACAAGGGAGACCTTGCTGTAGAAAAAAATGAAATGGAAAAAGCGATGAATGAATATAGTGCTGCTATGAAGATGTTTCCAGCAAACCTGGAGATGCAATACTGGACGGCTGTAACACTTGCTAATAATAAAGAAATCGGGAAAGCTACTCCTTTGTTTAAAAAAGTTTTTGCCGGGGATAAAAACTGGAAAGAACTTACACGGCGTTTACCAGCG
>JANOFP010000375.1:0-4255 GCA_031413675.1 Bacteroidota bacterium | reverse complement strand
AGAAGCAAACGAGTTAGGTATTCTGGATGGTGTTACCACCAATCCATCCTTAATGGCAAAAGAAGGTATTAAAGGTGAAGCCGCAATAATGAATCATTACAAAACCATTTGTGAAATGGTGGATGGTGATATTAGTGCAGAAGTTTTATCTACCGATTTTGATGGCATGGTAGCAGAAGGAAAAAAATTAGCCGCCATTCATAAAAATATTATTGTGAAAGTGCCAATGATTAAGGAAGGAGTGAAAGCTATTAAATGGTTTACTGATAATGGAATTGCTACAAATTGCACATTGGTATTTTCGGCAGGTCAGGCAATACTTTGTGCAAAAGCCGGTGCTAAATACGTTTCTCCGTTTATTGGTCGTATAGATGATAGTGGCTGGGATGGTGTTGAGCTGATCGAGCAGATTTCTCATATTTATACCATCCAGGGTTTTGAAACAGAAATTCTTGCTGCCTCCATTAGAAATCCGAATCATATTATTCGTTGTGCAGAAGCTGGTGCAGATGTATGTACTTGTCCGCTTGATTCAATTCTTGGTTTATTAAAGCATCCGCTTACGGATATCGGTCTTGCAAAGTTTTTGGAAGACGCAAAGAAGATGTAAAAAAAAATTAGAGGCTGTCTCAAAAGTATTTTCAACACAGAGATTCGGAGAAACAGAGAACCACAGAGTCTTGATTTTCATAACGCCTTTCTCTGTGTAACTCAAATCCTCAGTGACTCTGTGTTTAAATTTTTCATTTTTGAGTCAGCCCTTTTTTTTACTCTAGTTTTTCGATTTTGTTTTCGACTTTGTCTTTGTTTTTGTGGAATCTTGCGGGGGTCTTCTATTCATTATTTCTTCTGCGGTAGGAAGCTTGTCAGGGTCAGGTAATTTTTTAATCCAAATCTTTATCGACTTCGTGATTGCCGGATTCGATTTCAGCGTTGCAGTTATTTCCAGATAATCGCCGGAGAATTGTTGTGGAATAAATAAATCGTTGCCTTCAAATTTTCCAACTGTTGATGTAAAGTTTAAATCTTTTGATGTTAAGGGAGCCCATTTTTCATTGCTCATTTTACCATCTACGTTTATATAATTGTGAACTCCTTTTTTCAGGCTGTCGGTGTACAGATGAAAATAGATGCTGTCAACTTTTTGAGCTTTAGCTATTAAAGTACTTGAACACAAAAAAGTAAGAAATAGTATTGTTTTCATTTTGATTACTCTGATGTCGCAAATTGTATGCAATAGGTTGTATGAATCGGATACTTAATACCGAATCGCCATACAATTTAATCCAAAACGAAAGTTGTCTCTGCTCTCGGTATTAGAACGGATTTTTTGGATTAAAGTGTAAATCAACTTGGTATAACTTATTCTTTTGGTTGTATCAAATCCCAGAGATTGCCATATAAATCTTTGAAAACAGCTACCGTTCCATAACTTTCTTCAACAGGTTCTCGTACAAACACAATACCCTTTGACTGATAATCATGGTAGTCTCTCCAAAAATCGTCGGTATATAAAAAAAGAAAGACCCGGCCGCCTGTTTGATTTCCGATTCTTGTTTTTTGTTCTTCGTTTGATGCTTGTGCCAGTAGCAATTTACATTCACCCGAACCGTTTGGCGAAACGATCACCCAGCGTTTTACAGCACTGAGTTTTGTATCTTCAATTAAACGGAAATTTAATTTCTCAGTATAAAATTGTATTGCAGCATCATAATTTTCTACTACCAATGCAATATGAGCTAATCGCTGATTCATTGTTTTTTTATTTCCTCCCATTTTTTCTTTAATAAAATAAACTGCTGCTGTAATTCTTTTGCTGCATGTATCATTTGGATTGTTGGTGGCGTATCACTATCCTGTAAGCTATTGAATAAAGAAGCGAAAGAACTATTTAACCGGCTAAAGCTGGGTTCATTTGCACCTTGCAAAGTTGTTTCTAAAGAATTAATTTCTTTATAGGTTGGTGTATTTTGGCTACCCGCAAATTTTGCCCGGTATATTTTTATATCATCAAGGATTTTGATGCATTCTTCTCTACTTTGATAACATTGATAAGATAAATCATGTTGTAGTTGTAAACCTTTTACAGATGTTTTAACTCTGGGATCCAATTTTATGCTGATTGATTGTTCATGTACTTTTCCATCAATGGTAAGACGAGCTGTATAATTGCCCGGCATAACCCATGGCGAGGTTTGATCAGGTTCTGTATTCATATAAGTTGCACTGATAGGATAGGAGGGTGGAATATTTAAAGCAGCATATTTCATATCCCACATAAAACGATGGTGCCCCTCTTTAGTTGAAAGTATTTGTTGCGGCCGGATCCAGTAATGTGGAATATTTACATCGCCGACTTTGTATAATGTGTCGTTGCTTGTATAGGTTCGTATTACTTGGTTTGCTTTTCTTTTGGTTTGCGATCCGGTATGTTGATCTGTTACTATTACGATTTCATTGTTATCAATTATTTCAAGCGTTATTTTTTCCGCTTCCTCAAATAAAAAGTAATCGATCATTGCTCCATCTGGTGGGTTTTCTCCTGCGGGTTCTTCCTGCGGTACCGGTGTATCCGAGTACATGCTCCAGCGGATTCGATAAGCAGGTTGTGGCTTGTATAAAATTGTTGGTGAAGCGGACAACCTTTCTGTTAGCTGGCGTAGCGGTGTGATATTATCCAAAATCCAGAAACTTCTTCCATGTGTACCAATAACCAGATCATCATCTTTAATTACCAAATCACGAATAGAAGTGGCTGGCATATTCAAACGTAAACTTTGCCAATTTTCACCATCATCAAAAGAAACATACACAGCTCTTTCACTTCCGGCAAACAATAATCCTTTTCTTACGGGGTCTTCTTTTACAACATTAATTGGATCGTTTGGCAAACCCTTTACAATTTCTTTCCAGTTGTTGCCTCCGTCATTTGTTTTATAAATATGTGGTCGCATATCATCACATCGAATTCTGTTTACAGCAGCATAAGCCGTATTTACATCGGAATGGCTTGCATCCATTAAGGATACTTTACTCCAGGAAGTTATTTCCGGTGGTGTAACGTTTTTCCAGGTCTTTCCTCCATCTCTTGTTACCTGTATCAAACCATCATCCGTACCACACCAGATGGTATTGATGTCTTTGTAAGAAGGCGCAACCGTATAAATTACTCCACGACGTTGCATTGTTTTCATTTCATCGGTTGTATAAATGCCAACACTTGATGGGATAGTATAATTTTCTCTTGATAAATCTGGGCTGATGATTTGCCAACTGTTTCCACCATTTATTGTTTTAAACAAAACATTACCGGCATAGTACAATGTTTTTTTATCGATGGGGTTAAATAAAACAGGCGCAGTTCTGATAAAGCGATATTTACCACTGCGTACAGCTTCCGGAGAAATATTTTGAGTTTGCCCGGTTCGTTTATCATGTCGTGTAATTTTTCCACCATAAATAATATTGTGGTCAAATGGATCAGCAGCTACATATCCGTATTCCTCCACACCCACAGGATGCCATTCACGGTAAGAAATTTTTCCATCATTACTTCTCGATGCGATACCCACACTTCCGCTTTCCTGCTGACCACCGTAAACGTTATAGGGAAAAGCATTATCTGTACTTACATGATAAAACTGTGCTGTTGGCTGATTATACCAGCTTGAAAAAGTTTGCCCACCATTTACAGTAATGATAGCACCCTGGTCACTTGCCAGTAAAATTATTTCCGGATTGTTTGGATTAATCCAGATACGATGATAGTCATCACCTCCGGGTGCGCCGCGAAATGCATTCCATGTATTGCCGCCGTCAGTCGATTTCCATGTTACGATATTCGCTGAATAAACAATATCAGCATTTTTTGGATCCACTTTTATTTCGGCAAAATCGCTTCCTCGCCCCCAGTATCTGTTATCGGTTTGAATTCTTTTCCAACTTTCACCTGCATCATCACTTTTGTATATTCCACCTTCTCTTCCTGCATCAACGGTTGCATACATTCTTTTTGAATCGGATGGTGCAATACAAAATCCAATTCTTCCCAGGCCTTGTGCAGGGGTAGGTAAACCTTGTGTAATTTTTTTCCAGGTTGTTCCCCCATCTGTACTCTTAAATAAACCACTTTCATTTCCATTCCATGCACCATTTTCCCAGGGTCCTAGCCTGCCGGCCCATAGGTCTGCAAATATGATTTGAGAATTATTCGGATCGATTGTTACCTGAATGGCTCCTGTGTTTTCATCTTTAT
>JANOFP010000374.1:0-3429 GCA_031413675.1 Bacteroidota bacterium | reverse complement strand
ATTGGGTCTTATTGGTCCTGTACTCGGATTGATTGTTGTTTATTTTATAAAATACAACGAACTGGCATTTTCAGATTTCTTCGAACTGTTTATCAATACAAAGAGCATGATAACTGCTATCGGCTCTTTATCCTTATTAGCCAATGTCGTTTTATTTACACTCTATGTGAACACAAACAGAGATCATACAGCCAAAGGAATATTTATAGTAACCCTGATATATGGTATCGGCATTTTACTTCTCAAAGTAGTTATCTGATTTTGGTAACCAGAATCAGTAGAAATGGGTATCGTCCTTCCGATTATGTGGAACGATACAGTTTTACTAAATGAATTTTATTATACTTAATCACCATAAGAAATATTTTTTCTTACGATAAGCACTTCTTTGCGTTCGTTGATGGAAACCGTATTTTGCAGCCGCATGAAATATTATATTATCGCCGGCGAAGCTTCCGGAGATTTGCATGGCAGCAACCTGATAAAAGAACTAAAGAAAAAAGATCCTTCAGCAACAATCCGATGCTGGGGTGGCGATATGATGCAGCTAGCTGGTGGTGAAGTTGTAAAACATTATCGTGAACTTGCTTTCATGGGTTTTACAGAAGTGCTGATGAACCTGCGAACCATTTTCAAGAATTTAAAATTTTGCAAACAAGATATTCTTTCCAATAAACCCGATGCAATTATTCTTATTGGTTATCCCGGCTTCAATCTTCGCATTGCAAAATGGGCAAAGCAACATGGGTTTAAAATCATTTATTATATATCGCCCCAGGTATGGGCATGGAAAGAAAACAGGGTGAAACTTATGAAAGAATGTATTGACAAAATGCTGGTCATACTTCCTTTTGAAAAAGGCTATTTTAAAAACAGATGGGACTGGAGTGTTGAGTATGTTGGTCATCCGTTAGCTGATGTGATTGAGAATTATCAATCATCATTCTTACACAATCAACCATCCGATAAACCTATTATTGCACTTTTACCGGGAAGTAGAAAACAGGAAATTTTAAAAAAACTTCCCATTATGCTGGCGGTTGCAAAATTTTTTCCGGAGTATAATTTTATCATTGCAAAAGCATCTGCTACGGAGGATTCGTTTTACAACGAACTCATGAAAGGCTATTCGAATGTAACTGCTGTTAAGAATGAAACGTACAATTTATTGATGCAATCAAAAGCTGCATTGGTTACATCCGGTACGGCTACATTAGAAACTGCTTTGTTTGGGGTACCCGAAGTGGTTTGTTATAAAGGATCCTGGCTTTCCTATCAAATCGGTAAACGATTGGTAAATGTAAAATACATTTCACTCGTTAATTTAATTATGGACAAACTGGTAGTGAAAGAATTATTGCAAGAAGAATTAAGCGTTGAAAATTTAAAATTGGAATTAACGGATATTCTTTCAAATGAATTACGATTAACGCAATTGAAAAAAGATTATACCGATTTGAAATCACTATTAAGCAAAGACGGCAATGCCTCTGCAAATGCAGCGGATTCAATTGTGCAGTTTTTATCTTTTCAAAATTCAAATTAATTAACAAAATTATTTATGAAAAACAGTTTGACTTCATTTCTTTCATTCATCCTATGTATTTTTTCTTTAGGCCAAACGAAAATTGACCCTGCAAAGATTGACATTGTTCGTGATTCATTTGGCATACCACATATTTTTGCTAATACAGATGCAGAAGTGGCTTATGGATTAGCATGGGCATACGCCGAAGATGATTTTAATAGTTTACAGGAAGTGATATTACCAGCAAAAGGATTGATGGGGAAAGTAAAGGGGAAAAGTGGTGCTGCCGGTGATTTTGCTTTTGAATTGTTTCGATGCAGAGAGATAACAGAAGAAAGATGGAATTTACTTTCTCCAGAATTTTTGAAACTGATAGATGGGTATGTGCAGGGTGTAAATGAGTATGCTGCCAAACATAAAAATGAAGTGTTGCATAAAAAAATATTCCCCATCACAATGAAAGAATACATTTCATCTTCTGTATTGGCTTTAACTATTTTTAACGGAGCAGGCGAAGCCTTGCAACGTATTTTTAATAATAAAGAATTTATTGCTCCTGAGTTTGATAAAAAAGGAAGCAATGCATCTGCCGTTCATAATTCAAAAACTTTATCGGGAGAAAATTATTTATTAATTAACGCACATCAACCCAATACCGGTTCCCAGGCTTTTTATGAAGCACATATCAACAGCAATGAAGGATTGAATGTACTCGGCGGGTTGCTTGCAGGTGGCCCCTGTATTTTGCACGGCGTAAATGAAAACCTGGGTTGGGCACATACTGTTAATTATAATGACCGGATGGATATTTTTCAATTAGAAATGAATCCTGAAAATGCCAGGCAATATAAATTGGATGGTGAATGGGTTAATCTTGAAACAAAAATTGTACGATTGAAAATAAAAGGTGTGCCCGTTACAATTAAACGAAATGCCTACTGGAGTAAGTATGGTGCTACCATGAAAAATAAACAGGGTTTCTTTTCTATCCGGCTTGGAGGTAATATGCGGATCGGGGCATTGGAACAATGGTATAAAATGGATAAAGCAAAAAACTTTACTGAGTTTTATAAAGCAGTAAGCTCACAGGAGCTTTCGATGTTTAATATTATGTATGCTGATAAATACGATACCATATTTTATATCAACAGCGGATTGGTTCCGGTAAGAGATTCTTCAAAAAATTTTAACTGGCGCCGAACATTACCCGGCAATACATCAAAAACGTTATGGACAAATTTCCGAACGATGAATGAATTGCCACAATATATAAATCCAACAAGCGGATTTTTATTTAATACCAATCATTCTTCTTTTTTTGCTACCGGCGCCAATGATAATTTAAAACCCCTTTCTTTTCCAAAAGCTGATGGCTGGGAAAATTATCATAATAACCGCAGTGCCCGGTTTCTTGAACTGTTTCCGCAAACTGAAAAACTGAGTTATGAAAAATTTAAAGAAATAAAATTTGACAAACAATTACCTGCACAACTGCGTTATACATATGGCATCGATACAATGACGTTATTGGATGAAAAGGAATTTTCAGAATTTTCATCATTCATAACTGAATTTAAAAACTGGAATAAATCGGGTGTGGCAGAAAGTAAAGGCGCTGCAATTTTTTTATTATCGTATGAGTTTTTAAAAACAAAATTAGGCGGACAAGCGCCAAGACAAATAACAAAAGCTGAAGCACTGGAAACATATAATCATGTAAAAAATTACATGACAACCAATTTTGGAAGAACCGATATTACGCTTGGCGATTTGCAAAAATTGGTACGTGGCGAGAAGGATTTTCCGCTTGGTGGTTTTCCAGATTTGCTATCCCCGCAATGGACAGGGGTGTATAAAGATGGTAAGCTAAAATCAACCGGTGGCGATGGGTTAATTTTATT
>JANOFP010000373.1:0-1684 GCA_031413675.1 Bacteroidota bacterium | reverse complement strand
CAGCAAATTATTGCTCAATTAAAAACACCACAAAAAGCAACAGCACTGCCTATAAAAACAGGTGACCGGATTATTCTTATCCGGTTTGAAAATATCTCTTATCTCGAAGCACAGGATAAATATGTTTTTGTTTTTACTGTTGATGGGCAAAAGCATTTAACCGATCAAACATTAAGTGCATTAGAAGAAAAATTGCCTTCTCATTTTTTTCGGATACAGAAATCATATATTATAAATAAGGAGAAGATAAAAGAAATGCACAAGCATTTCAATGGCCGTTTTCTTTTTGTAATGGATGATAAATCAAGCAATCGCCTTACTTCAGGTCGGACCTATTCTGATCCTATTAAAGAGGAATTTGGACTTTAGATTCTAAAATTCAGCCAACCCTCCATATTTAAGCCAATCATCTCAGATTTCTGCCTTTTAAACTTCTGGCCAGGTTAATTGTAACCAGGTTTCCCCTTCTGCGTCCTATTCACAAATCAATTATCGTCCACACATCACTAATATCAACCGCTCACTATAAAACATTGTACTTTGCAATAACAAGTACCTATTTTTGGACTGTAATTAACAAAAACAAGTATTAAACTATAAAACCTCTACAAAATGAGAAAGATTCTAACACTGCTGGTACTCACACTCACTTATTCATTCGTTGCAATTGCACAAACCAAAACCGGTAAAATTTCCGGTCATGTAATTGATGGAAGTGTAAAGACCGTTGAATCGGCAACTATTACATTATTAAGATCAAAAGATTCTTCGGTTATTAAATTAAGTGTTGCAAACAAAGAAGGAAATTTTGTTTTTGAAAATGTGGGGGATGGAAAATATTTAGTTTCAGTATCAGCCGTTGGTCATACAAAAGGTTACTCGGATATTTTTGAAATCAATGATGCAAATAATTCAGTGATTTTAAAAACAATTGAATTGGTTCCTGCATCAAAAGAAATTGGAGGCGTAACTGTTATTTCAAAAAAACCATTAATAGAACAAAAAATAGACAGAACAATCGTGAATGTGGAAGCTGCCGTTACGAATGTAGGTACATCAGCAATGGAAGTATTAGAAAAATCTCCGGGCATATCGGTAGATAAAGATGGCAATATAAGTTTGAAAGGAAAGCAAGGTGTGCAAGTGTATATTGATGGTCGCCCAACATATTTAAGTGGTCAGGATCTTGCAAATTATTTACGTAGTCTTAGCAGCAATCAACTTGACCAGATAGAAATAATGACTAACCCGCCTGCTAAATATGAGGCAGCTGGTAATAGCGGCATTATTAATATAAAAACCAAAAAAACAAAACAGTTGGGCTACTCAGGTAGTTTGTCATCAACATGGAGCCAGGGGCGTTTTGCAAAAGTGAATGAGTCATTCAATTTTAATTATAGAAAAAATAAAGTGAACTTCTTTACAACGTTAGGTTATAATAATCGTAAGAATTTCCAAAACCTGGATATTCAGCGAAAATTTATTGAATCATCTACAAAAGAAATCAAATCACATTTTGACCAGGAATCAAAAATCAGAGAAGGTGGCCAATCGTACAATGCAAAAGTTGGAATGGATTATTCTGCTTCAAAAAAAACGACTTTAGGTGTTGTGTTTACCGGTTTTTATAATCCCGGCACATTTAGTAATACAAGCGATGTGTTGATTTCAGATCCGAATAAGA
>JANOFP010000372.1:0-6422 GCA_031413675.1 Bacteroidota bacterium | reverse complement strand
CATAAACAATTGAGCAATGCTAATAACAAAGTTTGGGTGCGTGGAAATGATACGCAACCATGGGTGGAAGTGTATGATGCTTGTACTGAAAATCCAATCTTATTTCATCTGTTGTTGCATTGTAGGCCGCAAGATTGAAAGTTCCGTCTAAAAAATTTGTATTACCTCCACCAATCGTATTACTTACATCTAAAGTAATAGCCCGGTTACCAGAATAAGCAATACCTGTATTTACAAAAGTTCTTAATCTTCCAAGTGCATTGGTATTTGAATAATCATAGCGATCTGCTCCCGTTAGTCCCAGCTGTGTTGTCTGCAAAGATTGGGATGATGAAGTCTCGAGATTATCTAATAAGGATGGTGCTAATGTGATTGAAGGGTTATCTAATTGCTTAACTATTTTTGTTACACTGTTATTCGCATTTACAATATCACCGGCACCTGCAACCGTTAATCTTAACGCATATGTTCCTAAAGCAGATAAATTAACTGTTGAAGTAAAAGTATAATTGTATGTAGTACCCGCTGCAATATCAGGGTTGACAATTGTTTCTATTACCGGAGCCCCTGCATTTAGTTGATACGTAACATCAATATTACCTGAAGTAGCCACATCATCTAAATTTTTTATACGAACCGTAATTGCATGTGTACTTGTCAATTCAGTTGAAGTAAATATTCTTCCCGAAGATGCTGGAGAAATAATTGCATCTGTTTTTAAATCATTATCAGATATAGTTCCTGCACAGGTTCCGCTATTTGGTTGTCTTGATATTGCTGTTGCCCTTCTACCTGGTTTACCATTTAGCCTTGGTCTTACACTTACCCAATAAATAGAATCTTTACTGAGACCATTGAAAGTATAAGTTGTTGTGCTGTTCGGAACAATAGCAACTGAAATCATATCGTTACCACTTAACCGCATCACCTCATAATCGGTAGCCCCGGTTATTGCAGTCCAGTTTACAGAAATATAATCTTCGCATTGTACAGGTGCAAGTGTTATAACAGGCACACCGATTAAATTAAAAGCCGCACTTGTACTTACTGCTGCAGTTGTGTTATTAATAATTCTTATTCGAACCAGATCCGAAGCAATATTTGGTACCACCCAATTATATTGAACAGCTGCAGAAGCAATATTATTATCTACATCAACCCAGTTGCTTCCATTATCAATTGAATATTGTAATGTAAAAGAAGAAGTGGATCCATAGTTTTCCCATTGAACGACTATCATTTGTCCGGGGCGAAAACTTTCTTCACCAATTGGAAAAGTAATTTTAGTGGAGACAGGAATAATATCCCAGCTTACAAAATAATCCTGTGTAGGATTTTGAGCAACCACAGTTCCTTTTACTCTTACTGTATAATTTCCTGAGGCTGGATTATTAATTGTTACCTGCTCAATATTATTTATATGATCAACCCCACTGCCTGCCACATTATTTACATTGGTAGGTATCGTATCTAATACTCTTGGTAAAATAATAGTACTTGCAGGATTTACAACTTCCAGGTCAAGGTCATTTACCAATACTTTAGTTGCCACTGCCGATGCAGCCGGATCGTTCCAGTACAACATAACTTTTATCTGCGCTGTATTTGCTGGAATAGAAATAGAATGTGTATTCGTTGCAGCATTTGCAATTGTCGAATTAAGATAACGGTTATTTTCCATCAGCTCCAATGCTCTTGCAACATTCATCCACCCAAACCCATACGTATAATCGGGTCCATCATTTCCCCGATCCGTTGCCGTATTACAAATAATATTCTTCATCAATCCATTATTAGGATTGCTTCCAGCATTCAATTGCTTATATCGCTGATATAGTAAAGCCATACCCCCCGTAGCACCCGGACATGCCATACTGGTTCCATTATTATTCCAATAACTTCCAAAACCGGCAGAAACTACATTGGCACCTTGTGTAACTATTTCTGGTTTTATTCTTCCATCAATCACCGGACCCCTGCTTGAAAAAGCTGCTATATCACCCGCATTCGTTACAGCACCAACTATTAACGCATTTTTTGTTGACTGATAACTACCAAGAACAGTTTTAAATCCAACAGGATATGGGCTGCATAATAATCTTCCGCTATTTCCGGCTGCAAATACATGTGTGAGATTTGGCAAATCGATAAGTTGCTGATCAATTATTCTTGAATACAAATCATACAAACCATTATAGCTGCAATCGCCAACAATTGCACCATACGAATTGTTGGTAAGTACCATTCCAAAATCCTGAACATACGTAGATGCATTATCAATTATAAAACTTGTGTTTTGAATTAGTAATTGTGATTTTGGCGCATAGCCTGCTAATGTATCAGTCAGTATTCCTGCACCACCCGAAGTTCCGGCAACATGAATTCCATGCTGACCACTTGCAGCACCAAAACGGCTGATAACCCTACCTGTAAAATCAACATGGTTTTGTGCATCGGCATTATCGCCGATGCCAATCACAATTCCTTCTCCATGTAAATTTCTGCCGCCAACAGCTAATGAAGCGTTGGCAATATTTGCTCTTGTACCTGCGATACTCCTGTTGTTCAGCAATTGTGCCTCATGTGGTACAGGTTGTATATACTCGATAAAGGGCATCGATGCAAGTTCATTTAATCTGTTTGCTGCAATTCGTAATTCAAGAATCCGATACGCTTTAAATTTTACAGATTGCAAATCAAAATTTCTTAACTGTAATTGTTGTTGTACTTCATCAAACAAAAATGATTCAGGAAAACTTATCCATATATCAACTGTGCCCTGAACTTTTACTGACCAGGAAGGAAATTTAGCCCCCCCGCCTCCGCCAATCGGCGGAGCGATTAATGAAGCCTGCATTTTATCAGCTGGGTTCATCTCAAATATTGATCTGGCTTTTGCCGCCTGCAAACTGTTTACATCAATGGTATTTATTAAAGTAGCAGTATAGGCATTACCGGAAATATAATCGTGCAATTGAATACCGGAATTAAATAACTGCTTACGTTCTGTATCTGTCGGAATTTTTTCAAATTGGATAACCGAAAAAGCTTTCCCATTTATCCGGTTAATTTTCTGATTCAATGCATAGATGGCTGAGGCAGAAATATTTTGTTCAGGGATTTTTTCTCCGCTGTTGAGTTGTAGTTTGTATAAATTATCATTCTGTGTAAAAGCAGAAAATGAAAAACACAAGAAAGCGGTTAAGAATGGTATTGGATAGAATTTCATAGATAACTGAATGAGGGCTAAAATTAAAATAATTGCCTGAGAGTTTCTTCGTAGTTCCCACAGTTTTTAACTTCTGTGAATAGAAATATTACGCAGTAATCTCACTTTTTTCTGAAACAAATTTGTTCATCTTTTTTAAAAAGACAAGCAGGTTATTCATGGTTTGAATATTTTCTACTACTAAGAAAAAATATTTACCTGTCTGTTTCAGCTTTGCAATATTTGTTTCTGTTTGAATAAACGAAAGTATTTTCTGAAAGGTTGCAGATTCAAAATACGGAGAATCGGCTCTGTTGATAAAATAACAACGCAGCGTATCCATTTTCAAACTCATTTTCTCAAATCCTAATTGAACGGCCATTCTTCTGCATTGAACCGTTGTAAATAAATCTTCTACTTGTGATGGTATCGTACCGAACCGATCAATCATTTCAATTTTCATGGCTGCCAATTCCTCATCCGTTTCACAATTATCCAATCTTGTATAAATAGATAACCGTTCAGTAATACTTTCAATATATGCATCCGGAATTAAAATTTCCAAATCCGTATCAATCGTACAGTCCTGCACAAAATCATCCTGTTTGCTGATCTCATCTTTAAACAATTCTTTAAAATCACTTCTTTTTAATTCCCGAATTGCTTCATCTAAAACTTTCTGATACATTTCAAATCCAATATCAGCCATAAAACCACTTTGCTCACCACCCAATAAATTTCCAGCGCCGCGTATATCCAGGTCACGCATGGCAATTTGAAAACCACTTCCGAGTTCGCTATGTTGCTCCAGAATTTGCAATCTTTTTCGGGAATCATTTGGCAATGTACTCATAGGTGGTGCAAGCAAATAACAAAATGCTTTCCGGTTACTTCTTCCTACACGACCACGCAGCTGATGCAAATCACTTAATCCAAATTGATGGGCATTGTTTACTATAATCGTATTTACATTTGGAATATCAACTCCGCTCTCAACAATATTTGTACAAACGAGTACATCATATTTTTTTTCAATAAAATCAAGAATATGTTTTTCCAATTCATGCCCTTCCATTTGTCCATGTGCAAAACCAATACTTAAATCGGGACAAAGCCCCTGTATCATTGCGGCCATTTCTGCAAGCCCGGCTATCCGGTTGTAAATAAAAAATACCTGACCACCTCTTTCTGTTTCAAAGTAAATCGCTTCACGGATCGTATTTTCATTATAAACCTGCACTTCCGTCTGAATTGGCTGTCTGTTTGGTGGCGCTGTATTTATAATACTTAAATCTCTTGCACCCATTAATGAAAACTGTAATGTTCTGGGGATAGGTGTGGCTGTTAATGTTAAACAATCAACCGTGGTTTTGATTGTTTTAATTTTTTCTTTATGGCCAACACCAAATTTTTGTTCTTCATCAATTACTAACAATCCGAGATTTTTATACTTTACATCTTTCCCCAATAAACCATGCGTGCCGATGATGATATCTATTTTACCTTCTTCTAATTTTTTAAGCGTTTCCTTTTTTTCTTTTGCTGATTTAAAGCGATTAATGTAGTCCACGGTTACCGGAAAATCTTTTAACCGGTCACTGAACGTTTGAAAATGCTGAAAGGCAAGAATCGTAGTAGGAACAAGTATTGCGGCTTGTTTACCATCCACACAAGTTTTAAATGCAGCACGAATTGCAATTTCTGTTTTACCAAAACCAACATCCCCACATACCAGCCTGTCCATTGGAGAAGCAGACTCCATATCTTTTTTTACATCGGCAGATGCCTTACCCTGGTCTTCTGTGTCTTCATAAATAAAAGAAGCTTCCAGTTCAGTATGTAAATAATTATCGGGTGAATGTTGAAATCCTTGTTGTGCCTTTCGTTGAGCATAAAGTTTTATCAGGTCAAATGCAATTTCTTTGACTTTAGCCTTAGTCTTATCTTTTAATCTGTTCCAAACATCACTTCCCAGTTTATTAATCTTAGGCACCGTACCATCTTTGCCTGTATATTTTGCAATTTTGTGAAGTGAGTTTATATTAACATAAAGAATATCGCTGTCCTTATAAAATAAGCGTACAGCTTCTTGTATCCTGCCATTCATTTCCATTTTTTGCAATCCGCTGAATACACCAACTCCATGATCAATATGGGTGACAAAATCTCCCGGTTGCAATTCCCGGAGAGTTCGAAGTGTTAACGCTTTGCTTTTATTGTATGCTTGTTTTACCCTGTATTTATGGTATCGCTGAAACACCTGGTGATCCGTATAGCAAACTGTTTTTAAATCTTCATCTATAAACCCTTCGTGAATAGGGATATTGACCGGGTTAAAAACTATTTCCGATTTCAGATCTTCAAAAATGCTTCTTAATCTTTCCAGTTGCTTTGGATTCTCTGCAAAAAGATTTAATTGGTATCCCAGCTTCTCCCACTTTTTCAAATCTTCGATCAGCATATCAAATCGGCGATTGAAAGCCGGTTGTTCATTTGTAGAAAATACTATAACCTGAGTTGATTGTTCTGTAGAGAGTCCAATATTGCCAAACACTACTGAATGTCTTCGTGATAATTTTTCATCAAATTCCTCCACAGTAATAAAATCACTTAGCGTTACTTCTTTTTTTAAAAGCTTATCAGAAGTTAAGGCAAATGTTTTGCTTCTTAGAAATTGTTGCAACTCAATTTCAAGTTCCTTCAATCTCTGTTTTACCAGATCCGGGTCTTGCTGCCATACAACAGTATTCTCTGGAAGAAAGTTGAGTAAAGAAGTTTTATCAGTGTTGACAAACTGGCTTTCAATGTTGGGAATAATAGTAATCTGCAACAATCTTCTTTCACTTAACTGGGTTTCGGGATCCACTATCCTGATGGAATCAACTTCCTTTCCAAAAAGTTCTATCCGGTAGGGCTTGTCATTACCAAATGAATAAACATCCAGAATTCCTCCTCGAATGGCAAACTGCCCCGGCTCATACACAAAATCTGTTCTTTCAAAACCATAGTCGGATAATTTTAATAACAAACTTTCTGTGTCAAGCAGATCACCTGATTTTATGAAAATGATATTTGTAGAGATAGATTCAGGTAGCACTACTTTTTCAAATAGAGCTTCAGGATAAGTAATAATTATTTTTTTATTTACAGACCCTGAGGCGTTCAGTTGAGAAGCGATTTTTGTCAGGGCTTCTGTTCGCAACATTACATGGCT
>JANOFP010000371.1:0-1545 GCA_031413675.1 Bacteroidota bacterium | reverse complement strand
ATCATAGATGATACCTGCGCCACGAACATCGCCTTCTTTATGTGGCTTGCCACCATAGGCAGGACGGTACCGGTCGTACCGTATTTCAACTTCTCTTAACTCTCCCAGCAAGCCTTGTTGCAACACTTCTTTTATCGCTCTGTAATCACCATCATGCGGCGGTTCTGGTATACACTGATAAATAATTTTTGTTTTTCTGCCAATGCTGTTAACTCTTCGGCTTCTTTTACTGTTACAGCAAAAGGTTTTTCTATCACCATGTTTTTTCCGGCCAGCAATACCTGCTTAGCCTGCTCAAAATGCAAATGAGTGGGAGTATTCACAACAATCAGTTGCAATTCTTTATCGGCACACAACTCTTCTACCGAACGATACAATTTTGCATTCGGGTATCTTTCTCTCGAATCGTTATTGTTTCTTTCAACAATAGCTGAAAGTTCATAGCCCGGATGTGCTTCGACAAACGGAGCATGAAATAATTTTCCGCTCATGCCATATGAGCAGATGCCGGTTGAAACCCCCATAGATAGTTTTTTAATTAAATATTTCCTATTCCCCTAAAGGGGAGAATTAAAAATTTCATATAATGTAAGACTCAGAATTATGACTTCGGAAAACAATAAAGTTGTTCGCATTTATTTCTGCTCAGCAATGAACAGAACGATGAAGAGTGCGACGCAACAGCCGATGCCATGAAAAACTGATGCTGGGTACCAAATAAAAACAAATTAATCAGATATTTGTCGAATATAATAAGGAAACATCAAACCTAAGTCTCCCCTTTAGGGGGACAGGGGGTTTACCCCCTCTCCTGTGCCCGTAACCACCGCTCCGGTATTTCATTACTGCTGGCCAGCAAATAATCTTTGTAGCTGCAGGCAATAAATTTTTTATCGGGCAGCTGCATCCACCATCTTCCTGTTTTCTTGCTTTGTAAAAAAGTTGTTTCTACTTCAGCAAAAGCTGTATGGTATTCAGTAAAAGAATCTTTTTCATCCAGCTCTGCTTCCCGTCTGCCACGGCTGCGCCCATCGAGGATATACCATAGCATGTGACTGATCTGTTTGGCCGTCAGTTCATCCCTGTCAAGCCGTGCATCATATCCATAAATACCAATACTGTTTACATTGGGGCTCATCCCGGCATAGCGCATCAGCACACAAGCCTCCTCTCCATTAAACCCATTTGGAGAAATGGTATTGGCTGGTGCATAGGCATTGGCAATAGCGGTTATATCAAAGCTGAAGAGATTACTGTTGCGGATCACCGGATCCATTTCATCAATACTTTCTTTTACACTTCCTACCCGGAAACAATCAAAACGGAGTTTGTCCATTGTTTCCAGCATTCTTGGATGTACATAATAACTCTGGAACCCGATATGATTATAATGGCGGATAAAATTGGGTTCGCCTGTCAGCATTTCCATTAAAAAGTTTTCATGCATGAATGGTGAATCGAGGTTCAAATCAATCAATGCATCTACACAGCTTGCTTCAATCGCTTTTTTATTATCTGCATAGGCGTTGTATTGCGATAAGGTAA
>JANOFP010000370.1:0-9686 GCA_031413675.1 Bacteroidota bacterium | reverse complement strand
GATTTATCCTGCAGTACACTATACAATGGGCGGCCTGTGGGTAGATTATGAACTGATGACGAATATAAAAGGCTTGTATTGTTTGGGTGAAGCAAATTTCAGTGACCATGGCGCAAACCGTTTGGGTGCATCTGCATTGATGCAGGGATTGGCTGATGGTTATTTTGTTATTCCTTATACAATTGGTAATTATTTAGCTGATGATATTGCTACCAAACCCATTTCTACATCGCATGAAGCATTTGTACAAACAGAAAAAAATGTAAAGGATAGAATAGAAACGCTGATGAATATAAAAGGAAAGCAAACTGTTGAAAGTTTTCATAAGCGATTGGGTAAAATAATATGGGAGTACTGTGGAATGTCACGTAATGAACAAGGTCTGAAAAAAGCAATTGCAGATGTTCAGGAATTGAAAAAAGAATTTTGGAGTGATTTAAAAATTCCGGGAACAATAAATGAAATGAATTCAGAATTGGATAAAGCAGGACGGGTAGCTGATTTTATCGAACTAGGTGAACTCATGTGTAAGGATGCATTGAACAGAAATGAAAGTTGCGGCGGACACTTTCGTGAAGAAAGCCAGACACCAGATGGTGAAGCCGACAGAAAAGATAATGAGTATGCTTATGTGGCAGCATGGGAATATAAAGGTGAAAGCAATTGGGAGCTGAATAAAGAGCCATTGGTTTTTGAAGTAGCAAAACCAACGCAGCGTTCTTATAAATAATGCCCCCATCTCCTAAAGGGGTGTTGATGGGCATTAGAAACATAAACATTATAAACTAAAATTCCCCTTTAGGGGATAGGGGCTTATGGAACAATACATGATGAATCTTACATTGAAAGTCTGGAGACAGAAAAATGCTAATGATAAGGGCAGCTTTGAAACCTACCCGGTAAAAAATATTTCTTCCGAAATGTCTTTTTTGGAAATGATTGACGTTTTAAATGAAGAGCTGATTACAGATGACAAGGATCCGATTGCATTTGACCATGATTGCCGAGAAGGAATTTGCGGATCCTGTTCAATGTATATCAATGGTCGTCCTCATGGGCCATGGCTTGCCAATACAACTTGTCAATTACATATGCGGGCATATAAAGATGGTGATACAATTGTAATTGAACCCTGGAGGGCTAATGCTTTTCCAGTTATTAAAGATTTAGTGGTTGATAGAAGTGCATTTGATAGAATTATTCAAGCCGGAGGATATATTTCAGTTAATACCGGCAATGCCGTAGATGCCAACGCTATAGCTATTAATAAAGATAATGCAGATGCCGCTTTTGCTGCAGCTTCATGTATCGGCTGTGGGGCTTGTGTAGCAGCATGTAAAAATTCATCGGCCTTACTTTTTGTATCGGCAAAAGTTTCTCATCTGGCTTTATTACCCCAAGGTGGGCCTGAAAGAAAAACAAGGGCATTGAATATGGTGGCGCAAATGGATAAAGAAGGTTTTGGTTCATGTACAAACACAGGTGCATGTGAAGCAGTTTGCCCGAAAGAAATTTCGATAGAGAATATCGCAAGACTTAATAGGGAGTATATGTTTGCTGGGCTTGAATCGAAGAAATAATTTTCTTTTCTATTGATTGTAAAACATTTTACCGGATTAAAAGAACCGTTCCTTTCTTTTTGTAAAAATTTCCGTTTCGATCCTTGGCGTTAAGTAACCAAATATATACGGCTGTTCCTTGTTCACGGCCATTTGTTTTTCCATTCCATCCTTTGTCTTTTTGGTTCGTAAAAAAAACTCGTTCACCCCAACGGTTATAAACACTAAAATCTTCCACTGTAAATCGAATACCTGCAATAGGCATGAAAAGATCATTCCGTCCATCGTTGTTTGGTGTAAATGCAGATGGAATATAAATACTATCAACAGGCCTTACTTTAATAAAAACAGAATCCATATCTACGCACCCACTTGCATTGGTTGCTGTAACTACATAGGTAATATCATCAAATGGAGTGGAAACAGGATTAGCAATATCGATGTTATTCAAATATTGTGGAGGTGACCATTGAAACTGTGTACCACCACCCGTAACTGAAAGTTGAACAGATTCTCCTATATCAATTACCTGATCGGGAGATGCAGTAATATCGAGTAATTGAAGATTCAATTGTTGAGTTGTAAACACATCCAGACAAGGTGTGGAAGTTATGATTTTTAATTTTACATCAAATATCCCTGAACCCGGAAAAATATGAATCGGATCTCTGTCAGTAGAAGTTTGACCATCGCCAAAATCCCATTCGTATTGAATATTCCCTCCAGGTAAAATTGTTGATTCATTTACAAACCGTACATAACCCGAATCGCAACGACTTACAAAACTATATGCTGCAGTGACTGAAATGCCATTTGGAAAAACCGTAACGCTTCTATCAACAAATCCACATCCTGATGTGGAAGTGATTCTTACTTTAACAATATAAAAATTATTATTAGATGAAAATGTATGAACCGGGTTTTGAAGAGTTGAAGTTTGTCCATCACCAAAATCCCAGCTATATGCTAACACACCGCTCAGATTTGACTGAGCAGAAAACAATAAACGACCCGCACAACTATCCTGAATACTATAACTAATGGCCGAGTTAAATGCAATATCATTAATATAATTTGGAAAGTTTAATCCTGAAAAACCGGTTAGCTGAATTTTGTTGACTTCAAAAGTACAACCAATGCCCTTCACATTTGGATTGCTGATAACGCTTAGGAATAAAGTCATTCTTGAAGTGTAAATCTTATTATCAGGAGCAATCTGCAAGGCAAAAAAACCATTCGTTGCAGGGATTGAAATTCTTGAAGCAGTTATTAAAGGTACTGTTGCCAGAAAGGGTTCAAACTGGTCAATACTATTGTCCTGAGCCCTGGTTACATAAAGGAGTTTTGAATCAGGCGAATATTCCGGCGCATAATAACGGACACCCGGCACTACTATTTTCTTAGGATTAGATAAAACGCCGGTGCTATTGTCAAAATCAAATATCTGAAAAAAATTTTCTGGAATATTTCCATCTAATTGGGGAAAATGCGTTTGGCATAATTGTTTACCATCCGGACTTATTTTCATTGCGCCAAAGGGCATATCGCTATGTACATTTAATACATCACCAACAGTTGAAATAACGGGTGTAGTCTGTAACCCAGTACAGTTTACAAGATAGGATCTGAATACATTTGAATTAAGATCGTTTGTTATCACCCATACATCTATTCCGTTTGCATGGCGAGCTGCTGTTAATCTTTCTGTACTTGGTGCAGTCAGTAAATTATTTTTTGAAATCACATCGCCTAACCCGGCATTTCGTCTGATGTTTACAATATTATAACGATATCCATTTACAAAGTTGCGTTCATATGCATCTGCTGTAAAAATATAATAGAGACTATCGTTATTGGGTACTGGAATAATCACCACACCCTGAAAAGTGGAATTATGCCCCATCAAACCCGTACCATTCTGCATCACCTGATGATTTTTATTATAAACCGTTTCGCCATTTGAATAAAAAAGTATTTGACCGTTTGCATCGCAGATCGTAGCAGTGCCTTCGCTGGCAATCATAGCACTATTGGAAATAGCATATGGAATAGTATTGCCCGACTGAGGGTTGAAACTCACACCTGCATTGCCGCCAAAATACCAGATATTAGTAAGTTGTGCAGCAATGTTGTTGGAATTCATCAACAGGTACAGAAAAATAAATATTGAACCAATCCGAATCATTAATTTAATAAATACATTAAATTTTTAGAGTTAAACGCCTCTTGAAGACTTTCAACAGATTATAAGAAATAATAATACCAAAATTAGAGTACAAATATTTAGTACAGTAATTTAAATACTTAAGACTGATATTTCAACATTGAATATTTCAGGTTATTCATTCTTAAGGTTTATTAAAAAACTATGCAAATTTGCCTCTTTTTCTTCAATTAACACTACGGGATAACTTTACAACAATAAAAAGCTGATTTTTACGATTTTTAGATAAATACTTCCCTCTGAAACTGCTTGTAAGAATACCATTCGTAATAATATTGTTGTTATTTACAATTGTAACTACTGCACAGTATCCTGCGGCTCAAATTCCGACCTCCAACTTGCGGCAGCAATATTTTAAAATACAGTCAGATAGTTTGAAACTCGATTCACTCAGTATCATACCCAATTCAATAATTATTTTCAACTCAACAGCTGATGATTTCAGAATGGATTATATCAACGCTATTCTTTACTGGATTAAAAAACCAACTTCCGATAGTGTTTTGATCAGCTATCGGATTTTTCCGACAAAATTAAATCGTATTGCTTACCGGATGAGTTTTGACAGCCTGGTCAATTATACAATTCCATTCTTATCCAGAGAGGATTTTGCTGAACAACAAACAAGTGCTTTTAATTTTGGAAATATAAAAGCTGAAGGAAGTTTTGGACGGCAACTTTCTTTTGGCAATGCACAGGATGCTGTATTGAACTCAAGTTTCAATCTTCAACTCAGCGGTATGCTTGGCGACAGTATTAATCTTGCAGCCGCAATCACAGATAATAATATCCCAATTCAACCCGACGGTACTACGCAGCAGTTAAATGAATTTGATCAGGTTTATATACGGTTTAGTAAAAAAGGGTGGCAACTCAATTTGGGTTATATTGATATCCGGCAAAATCAGTATTATTTTTTAAATTTTTATAAACGACTGCAGGGTGTTTCATTTCAAAATAGTTCTGCAATATCAAAAAAAACAATTTCGAATACTTTAGTAAGCGGCTCCATAGCCAAAGGGAAATTTACAAGAAATATTCTGGAAGCATTGGAAGGCAATCAAGGACCCTACAGACTACGCGGCGCTAACAATGAATTCTTTTTTATTGTATTGCCCAATACCGAACGGGTTTTTATTGATGGGGAATTATTGCAGCGGGGCGAAGATCAGGATTATGTTATCAATTACAACACAGCTGAAATTTCATTTACTCCTAAACGATTGATAACAAAAGACAGTCGTATACAAGTTGAGTTTGAATATGCTGATCGGAATTTTTTAAATGCGAACCTGTATGCTTCGCAGGAGTTTGTTGTAAATAAAAAGCTGAGTATGCGGGTTGGTTTTTTTAATAACAGCGATTCAAAAAATTCTTCCATCAATCAGGAATTAGATATTTCGCAAAAGCAATTTCTTTCTACAGTAGGGGATAGTATTCAAAAAGCGTTTTACCCTTCTGCTACTCTTGACACATTTGCAGCCGGAAAGATTTTGTATGAAAAAATTATTATCACTCCGGGAGTTGATTCCTTTTATAAATACTCCACCAACCCAATACTTGCAAATTTTGCCTTGAATTTTATTGATGTAGGAGTTGGGAATGGCAATTATATCCCCGACTTCAATGGTGCCAATGGAAAAGTTTTTAGATATGTTGCTCCCATTGCAAGTGTTAAACAAGGAAGGTATGAACCGGTCATTATTCTTGTTACACCAAAAAAACAACAGCTAATGAGCATCGGCGTTGATTATCTTTTATCGAAAAATTCGAACCTTAAAACAGAAATTGCTTTAAGCAATTATGATGCAAATACTTTTTCTGAAAAAAATAATGGCGATGATAAAGGAATAGCAGCAAAGCTGCAGTGGAATACTTTAAAAACATTTGCCAATACAAAAAGGCTGGCATTAAATACAAAATTGGATTACGAATTTGTTCAATCAAAATTTCGTCCGCTTGAACGGTTGCGATTGGTTGAGTTTTCAAGGGACTGGGGCTTGCCTTTATTTCTAACTCCCGCAGATGAGCATATCATAAAAGCAACTGCCGGCTTGAAAAATAAAAACAATCATAGTCTTACATACAATCTTACAAATTATAATCGCAGCGATAAATATAATGGCGTTATGCAGGTAGTTAACCATGCAGCTAATTTTAAAGGTTGGATGATAAACAACCAGTTTGCTATTACAAATTTTAATGGCGTAAACGACAAGGGAACTGTAATAAAACCAATTATTGATTTGAGTAAGCAGTTGAAAAAAATTAATAACTGGCGGTTGGGTATGCGTTATGCGATGGAAGAAAATAAACCACGAAATAAAGCAACGGATACATTAACGCCGCTTACGTTTTCTTTTAATACCTGGTCAGTATATTTTAAATCTGGCGAAGAGAAAAAAAATAAATATGGTATTAGTTTTTTCAGCCGCTCCGATAAATACCCGGTTGGAAAAAATTTATACCGCGGTGACAGAAGTTACAACCTGAATCTGCAAACTGAACTCCTGTCAAATGAAAAGCGGCAATTTTTTCTGAATGCAACATTCAGAAAATTAAAAATACTGGACAACAAAGTATCAAGACAAAAAGAAGATGAAACAATTCTTGGCAGAGCGGAGTATGTAATGCAGGAATGGAATGGCTTACTTACCGGAAATATTTTATATGAATTAGGAACAGGGCAGGAGCAGCGTCGTGATTTTATTTACCTCGAAGTGCCCCAAGGTACCGGGCAATTTGCCTGGAACGATTATAACAATGATGGTGTGCAGCAATTAAATGAATTTGAATTGGCGGCATTTCCGGATCAGGCAAAATTTATCCGCTTGCTTACGCCAACCAATGAATATATAAAAGCAAACTTTATCACGTTTAATTACAGCCTGAACATTACTCCCCGTGCAGTACTTACTTCAGCAAATTTAAAAGGCATTAAAAAAATACTATCGTTAACTACATTTCAAACTTCTCTGCAAATAAATAAAAAATCCGTTTCAGCGGGCACATTTGAATTCAATCCATTTAAGTATGATATAAATGATACGGCTTTGCTTTTATTGGATAATACTGCCGTAAACACGATTTCATTTAACCGGTACAGCAGCAAATGGGGAATTGATTTAAGTAACCTCAGAAAAAATACACAATCGCTGCTAACGTATGGAAATGAAAGCCGCAGGCTTAACAACTGGATTGCAAAATGGCGTTGGAATATAACCCGCAATTTCACTTTTGATATAAACGGGTTGAAAGGTGTAAATGCCTTATACACCCCAAAATTTAATAACCGGAATTATGAATTGAATATTTACAGTCTTGAACCACGCATTTCATTTATTCGTAAAACAAATTTCAGGTTGCAGGCTAGTTATAAATATGAATCAAAGAAAAACCTGCCGGTTTATGGTGGAGAGAAATCACTATCACATTCCCTAAACGTAGAAACAAAATATAATATTCTTCAAAGTAGTTCCATCACTGCAAAGTTTACATTAGATAATATCAGCTACAATGCAGTTGCAAATACCACTGTGAGCTATATCATGTTAAATGGATTGTTGCCGGGAAGTAATTATCTCTGGTCCGTAACACTTACAAAAAGATTATTAAATAACCTGGAGTTGAATATTCAGTATGATGGAAGAAAACCGGGATCAAGCCGGACTGTTAACACAGGTCGTGCTGGTATTACAGCATTATTTTAGTTTCTTTAAACTGACAAAAAAATATTTACGGTTGTAGCCAATCGCTTATTTTAGCCTCAAATTATTCTATTTTGAAAACAATCCTCCTTTTTGGTGCTGGCCGCTCCGCTACTGTTTTAATTGATTATTTACTAAAAGAAGCGGAGAATGAAAATTGGAAAATATTTATAGTAGATGCAGACCTGAATCTTGCAAAATCAAAAACAAATGATTCGTACTATGCCGAAGCAGTGAGCTTTGACATTAATGATGAAATAAAAAGAAAAGAATTTATATCTAAAGCTGATATTGTTATTTCATTACTTCCACCTGCGTTGCATACAATTGTGGCTATAACCTGCGTAGATGAAAATAAAAACTTACTGACAGCTTCTTACATTGATGAAACAATTAAAAATCTAAAATCCACAATTGAAAACAAAGAACTTTTGTTTTTATGTGAGATGGGTCTTGATCCGGGCATCGATCATATGAGTGCTATGAAAATGATTGATGAAATTCATGCGGCAGGTGGCAGGATTAATTCTTTTAAATCGCATTGCGGGGGTTTGGTGGCACCAGAGAGTGATACGAATCCCTGGCATTATAAAATTAGCTGGAACCCGAGAAATATTGTAATGGCAGGTAAAGCCGGGGCGATTTATAAAATAAATAATCAAATAGAAAAAATTACTGATTATTTTTTATTTGCTGATTGTAATAAAATTTCAGTTCCGGGTCTTTATGATTTAGCGTATTATCCAAACAGAGATTCCTTATCCTATATTCCCTTATACGGATTGGAAGAAACAGAAACATTCATAAGAACTACTTTACGTCATCCTGATTTTTGTATCGGGTGGAATTATATTATAAAAGCTAATCTAACTGACGATGACACCTTGAATGCTGTTTTTGATGTTAGTAAGGCTTCTATAAAAGAATGGCTTGATAAAAATATAGCTGCGCAATCTAATGCTGACAATTTTGAAGAATTCCTTGATGAATATGTTGATGAAAAAGACAGGGTTTTAGTAAAAAACTTATTTGATTATCTCGATTTATTCAGTAATGAAAAAATTCCTCAAACTGCCAAATACTCGGTTGATATTTTACAATATTTAGTTGAAAGAAAACTTGCATTAATGCCAAATGACAGAGATATGATTGTAATGGTGCATGAGATTGAATCAACAAGTGGAAATCAGCAGACCACATTCCGAAGTACCTTAATTGTAAAAGGTGAAGACAGTTTGCGAACAGCAATGGCTAAAACAGTTGGCTTGCCATTGGGGATTGCGGCTAAACTTATTTTGAATGGGAAAATAAAATTGAAAGGATTACATATACCAACCAGTAAAGAAATTTATCTGCCTGTTTTAAAAGAATTAGAAGAGTATGGAATAATTTTTCATGACGAAAAAATTACAGGTTAAGAATCGAAATTAATTCTCTCACACCTTCCGTTGCAGCTTTTTCAATCATAATAACATTATGCAGATTGGAGGAGTAAGGAATTTTTTTATCAATAATATATTTAGATACATAAGGGGCTGCATAATTTACAAGCCCGGCTGCCGGATAAACTACCAGGGAAGTACCTACTACAATAAAAATATCTGCATTATTTACCAAAGGAATTGCTTCGTCCATTTTTGGAACGGGTTCTTCAAACCAAACAATATGAGGTCTTAACTGCTCCCCATCTTCTGCAACATCTCCCAATTTTATATCCCCATTAATTTTATAAATCAAGGATTCATCTTTTTCACTCCGCATTTTAAATATTTCACCGTGCAGGTGAACAATATTTACAGAGCCAGCCCTTTCATGCAAATCATCTATGTTTTGAGTGATGATGGTGACATCATAATCCTTTTCCAATTCCGCTAAACCAACATGTGCCGCATTGGGTTTAGCATCCATTACATTTTTCCTACGTTCATTATAAAAATCTAAAACCAATTGCGGGTTTTTCTTCCACCCACGTGGCGTTGCCACATCTTCTATTTTAAACCCTTCCCATAAACCATCACTATCTCGAAATGTTTTTAAACCGCTTTCGGCGCTTATGCCTGCGCCAGTGAGAACGACGAGTTTCTTTTTTAGCATAACTCAAAGATAAGCCGCCGATTTACTTAACTAATTTTCCCCAGCCATTTCCATAATTATTTTATAAATCGCCCCGGCTTTACCTGCCATTACAATATTTCT
>JANOFP010000369.1:0-7242 GCA_031413675.1 Bacteroidota bacterium | reverse complement strand
TTGTATGGGCTTGTAAAAATTATGATGGAGATGTTCAGAGTGATACCGTAGCTCAGGGATTTGGTTCATTGGGGTTAATGACATCTGTTTTAATAACACCCGATGGAAAAACAATGGAAGCAGAAGCTGCACATGGAACTGTAACAAGACATTATCGGGAACATCAGAAAGGCAATCCAACCTCAACCAATCCGATTGCAAGTATTTTTGCATGGACAAGAGGTTTGGCATTCCGTGGAAAACTCGATAACAATCAACCATTGATTGATTTTGCTAATGCTTTGGAAGCAGTTTGTATAGAAACAGTAGAAAGCGGAAAGATGACAAAGGATTTAGCTGTATGTGTACATGGCAATAAAGTAAATCATGGCGACCATTATCTATACACAGAAGAGTTTTTAGATGCGATTGATAATAATTTGAAAAAGAAATTGGGATAGAAGAAATTAAAATGGACTTTGAAAAGAGACAGTCTCATATGTATTTTCAACACGGACTTACCTGCCGGCAGGCAGGGATACCGAGTTACAGAGAATCACAGAGTCTTGATTTTTGAATCGATTTCTTTATGGAACTGAAAAGGCTTTTTCTAAATACGATTTGAAAGAGAGAAATATGTCTGGTTAAATTTATTTTTCTATTATTAATTTCAATTCAATAATGTCAATTAAGCCTGAGTTTTCCACACTCAAAAAATGCCTTCAAACCCTTACCTTTGCCGCAATTTATTTAACCAACTTTAGTAATAATTATGGCAGATATTTTTGAACGTTTACTCAAAAATTATGGCCCTATCGGTCAGCACCGTGAAAGGGCCCATGGATATTTTGCATTCCCAAAGCTGGAAGGTGATATCGGTAGCCGCATGCTATTTCGTGGCAAGGAAATGATTGTTTGGAGTTTGAATAATTATCTGGGACTGGCTAATCACCCCGAAGTAAGAAAAGCGGATGCTGATGGCGCAGCACAGTATGGACTTGCTTACCCAATGGGTGCAAGAATGATGAGTGGAAACAGCAATCTTCATGAACAATTAGAAACTGAACTGGCTGCTTTTGTAATGAAAGAAGATGCCGCATTATTAAATTTCGGTTACCAGGGCATGGTGAGTATTATTGATACGCTTTGCAGCAGGCATGATGTGATAGTATACGATGCCGAAAGCCATGCATGTATCATAGATGGGTTACGGTTGCATCCCGGTCATCGTTATGTTTTTAAACATAATGATATGGATGATTGTGAAAAGCAATTGCAAAGAGCTACTGCATTAATTGAAAAACAAGGAGCTGGTGGAATATTATTAATTACAGAAGGCGTATTTGGTATGGCGGGTGATCAGGGTAAGTTGAAAGAGATAGCCGCGTTTAAAGAAAAATATCCATTTCGCCTGTTGGTAGATGATGCACATGGTTTTGGTACGTTGGGTAAAACCGGAGCTGGTGCCGGTGAGGAACAAAATTGCCAGGATAAAATTGATTTATATTTTTCCACCTTTGCAAAATCAATGGCAAGCATTGGTGCATTTATAGCCGGCGATACAAAAATCATTGATTATATACGCTACAATATCCGTTCTCAGATTTTTGCAAAGAGCCTGCCCATGCCTTTGGTGATTGGCAACTTAAAAAGATTAGAATTGCTAAGAAACCATCCTGAGTATAAAGATAAACTCTGGAGCAATGCGATGAAACTACAGAGTGGATTAAAAGAAAGAGGATTTGATATAGGCAAAACAGATTCTGTTGTTACACCCGTGTATATGACCGGAGGTGTGGAAGAAGCTGCAGCTATGGTTATGGACCTTCGCGAACATTACGCAATTTTTGCTTCGATAATTGTGTATCCCGTTATTCCAAAAGGACATATTATTTATAGGTTAATTCCTTCAGCTATTCATACCGATGAAGACATTGAACAAACATTGGAAGCTTTTTCCGCCACAAAAAAGAAATTAGAAGCAGGCGCATATAAAGCAGAAGCAATACCTGACATGGCTGGTTGAGGAAAAACGTTTTGATTATTTGACGGACAAGCCAAAGAATTAATAATTTTTTTTGATAGTAGTTTAAAAGCCCTTAACGGGGCTTTTTCTTTTTATGCTATACTAAAATTTATTCCGCTATATCTTTGAAATATGATTCAATACAACCCCAAAGAATGGTTCACTTTTATTTTTCGCTTACATAAAGGAGATACCATAAGAAGACTGATGCCGCTAATGATTGGAATAGCAGTTTACTCACTGATTATTGCCGTATTGGAAAGAGAAATCTGGAAACTACCTGAGAACAGCTATGTAAAAAACATAACAATTATGCATGGCCTGCTGGGTTTTGTAATTTCCCTGTTATTGGTCTTCAGAACAAATACGGCTTATGATCGCTGGTGGGAAGGCCGGAAACTTTGGGGTGCATTGACCAATAACAGCCGAAACCTTGCTATTAAGCTAGCGGCAATGATACCAGAAACAGATAAAGAGCACAGACTATTTTTTAAAAAAATTATTCCAGCCTATGCGGTTGCGTTAAAAAATCATTTGGGGCATGAAAGTACAAGAACAGAATTATTTGAGAATGATGATCACCTGAAAAATCAAATTCATCATGATAAGCATGTGCCCAACCAGGTAGCGGCGTTAATGATGAAACATGTCAATCAGCTTTATAAAGAAGGTAAAATAACCGGCGACCAGATAATTATTCTGAATGGCGAACTACAATCTTTTACGGATATATGCGGTGCCTGCGAAAGAATCAAGAATACTCCTATTCCTTTTTCTTACAGTGTTTTTCTTAAAAAATTTATATTCTTTTATGTAATGACACTGCCGTTCGGTTATGTTTTCACCCTGAGTTACTGGCTGATACCTGTGGTTGTTTTTATTTTCTATGTATTAGCAAGCCTTGAACTGATAGCCGAAGAAATTGAAGAACCGTTTGGCGACGATTCAAACGATTTGCCTACCCAGAAAATGGCACAGAATATTCACAGGCATGTTGCTGAAATACTTTAACCAATCATTCCACGAGTTTAAAGTTTTTAAAAAATTGTACCTTGTAATGGATGAGGCAACCTACAACAGGTTAAGCCCGTTTTATCACCTGATAAACAACTGTAAACTTGCTATCGGCAGAGGAATTGACACATCATTTGGGAGAATGTGCTCTGAATAACAGGGGGAGTCAAAAAATTATATACAACTCTTTCTATGGATTTGCTATGGCCGTATGTGACCGGTATGCCGCAAATCAGGATGATTCAGTGGAGATATTAAACGATGGATTTTTGAAAGTGTTTCGTGAAATTCATAGATACAAGCCTACTTATGCAGATGTAGTTGGCTCTTTCAAAGGGTGGATAAGAAAAATTATGGTTTATACAGCAATAGATCATTTCAGAAAGCACAAAAAACACCGTATTGTAAGTGAATTGGAAACCGTAGTATATCAAATACCAACGGCTCATGAAGATGCAATTGCTAAAATATCGCATGAAGAAATTATCCGGGCTATTCAAAATTTAAGCCCTGGGTATCGGGTAGTGCTGAATTTATTTATCATAGAAGGATTGAGTCATGAAGAAATCAGTAAACAACTGGGAATAGCAGAAGGCACATCGAAATCGAATTTGGCAAAGGCCAGAAAGCAATTGCAAAAAATTTTATTTAAACAAAACCAGGTACAATTAGAAAAAAATGCCATTTGAAGATAACGATATGAGGATTCAGGAAGCTGCCGACCAACACCATCCCGCCTATGATGAAAAGGCATGGGATAAGATGGAAAAACTGCTTAACAAACATTTACCTATACAGAAAAAAGACAGAAGACGGGTTGTATTCTGGCTATTTCTTTTTCTGCTTACAACTGGTGGATCTGTTTATTTATTAGTAAATAAGAAAGAAGGCAGAAAAGATACGGCTGTTCTTGGAAATCAACAACAGATTGAAATAAGTAAACCCGAAAATGAAACAACAAACAAATACAAAGACAATGTAACTGAGATCTCAAGTGAAAAAAATCCGCAGGATACCGGTTATAAGTTAGCTATACCATCAACCCTTACAGCAAACAAAGCTGCAAAAAAATTACCAGCTATTAAACCTTACCCTTCTTTAAACAAGAACAAACCTGAACCAATTATTCTTTTATCACGTAAGCCCTCCTTAAAAAACAAAGCATTGACAAATGCCAGCAGATATCCAAATCCATTTTCAATAAATCAAACCGAAATTTCGTCAACACAAAATAAAAATGTTGCGGATTATGAAGTTAAAAACAAATCAGTACCTATCGATAATTTAAACCCTTCAACTAGTAACACAACAACTGTTACAAAAACAACAAAAAAAGATGTTGAAGAAAATAAATTTGCTCTTGAAAATGCTCAAAGCATCAAAGTCACGCCGACTCAAATTGAACCAATTTCTGAAGAATTAAATAAAAATAATATAACAGCAGTAATTGAAAAACCGCTGGGCAAAAAATCAAAAAATGTGAAAACAAAAAAGTCCAATGCTTTTTTCTTTTCGTTATCGGCCGGTCCTGAGTCTATAAAAGTTTCATCAAACCCGCATGGAAAATTAAAACCGGTTTATGGTATTGGAATTGGATATACTTTTAAAAACAGGCTATCTGTTCAAACAGGGTTTTATACAATACGAAAAATTTATACTGCCGCTGGCAAAGATTACAAGGCCCCCGATTGGTGGTGGCAGTATTATCCCAATATGCAAAAAATAGAGGCGGATTGTAACGTGTACGAAATTCCCTTATCGGTAAGTTATCAATTCATTGAAAATAAAAAAGGAAACTTCTATGGTTTGATTGGGCTTTCTTCTTACCTGATGAAAAAAGAAGATTATACTTACCATTATAAAACAAATGCCGGGCAGTATCGTGTCAGCAGTTACACATATAATAACGAGTACAAACATTTTTTAAGCACACTAACTATTGGGGCAGGCTATGAACGAAAGTTGAACTCAACAATTTCATTAACAATTTCACCATACCTGAAAATGCCTTTGAGCGGTGTTGGTTTTGGAAAAATAAAATTGAACAGTAGTGGTGTTTTGGTAAGTGCTGTTATCAAGCCATTTAAACATAAATAATTATTCAGTTTTCATTTATAAAATATTTTTATTTAAACCTATTTAAAATGAGAACTTCTTTTTTAAACAGATCATTTCAGGTTTTACTCTTTTCCATTACCTCATTATTATTTATTTCCTGTAATGGTGGTGGCAGTCTACCACCGCCAAATAATCCTTGTACAGGTGTTACCGTTTCTGTAACAGCTACCAGCATCAACCCAACTGGTGCAAACAGCAATGGAAGTATAACAGCCTCTGCATCGGGTGGCAGCGGTTTTACTTTTAGTTTAAATGGCGGTGCATTTCAATCTTCAGGAAGTTTTTCATCCTTAGCTGCAGGTACATATTCTGTAACTGCAAAAAATAGTGATGGCTGTACAGGTTCAGGAAGTTTTACATTAACGGCTATTAATCTTTGTGCAGGCGTTACAATCACAGTTGCAGGTACAACTGTGAACCCTACAACACCCACGGCAACAAATGGAAGTATAACTGTAAATGCAAGCGGTGGTACCAGCCCCTACACGTATAGTATTAACGGAATTACATTTCAAGCATCGAATGTTTTTAATAATCTCGGTGTTGGAAGTGTCACTGTTACTGTAAAAGATGTAAATAATTGTATGGGTACCGGAAATTTTAATTTATTAAATCCCTGTGCCGGTGTTACGATAACGGTTGGTGGTACATCCACGAATCCGACCACAGGTGGCGGTACGAACGGAACTATTACGGCTTCCGCATCGGGTGGTGTTGGCCCCTATACTTACAGTTCCAATGGAACAACATATCAGGCATCAAATATTTTTAATAACCTTGCTGCAGGTGCATATACAATTACAGCAAAAGATGCAAATGGATGTACGGGTACAAAAAATTTTACTTTAGTAAGCCCATGTACAGGTGTAACAATTACAGTACAAGCAACAACACTTTTAAATCCAAGTACGGTTGGTGGAACGAATGGAAGTATTACAGTAAGTGCTAATGGAGGTACTGCACCTTATACCTATAGTTCAAATGGCGGTGCTTTTGAAAGTTCAGCTACATTTAATAATCTTGGCGCCGGCACGTATATAATAGTTGCGAAAGATGCAATTGGATGTACGGGTACCAATACATTTATACTTATCAATCCAGATCCATGCATTGGAGTTACAATTTCACAGGTTATTAATACAACTGCCAATATTCCTTGTTTGGCACCGAATGGAAGTATAACATCATTAGCAGGAGGCGGATTATTTCCTTATACGTATAGTTTAAATGGAGGTGCTTTTCAAAGTTCGGGTACATTTAATAATCTGACAGCAGCCAACTATACAGTTACAGCTAGAGATGCAAATAGTTGTCAGGGAATTGCAAATGCTATTGTGACAACCGGTACCGAAGGCCCTTTGTTTGCACAGGTAAAAACTTTAGTACAAAATAATTGTGCAGTTTCCGGATGTCATGCCGGTGTTCAGTCACCCGATTTCAGAGTTGATTGCAATATTGTAAGTAACGGAATACTAATTCAACAAAGAGCAGTTAATGGAAATCCAAGTGCTATGCCACCGTCGGGATTATTATCATCTACAGAAAGAGCAAAAATAACAAATTGGATAAATGCCGGAGGAAGGTTTAGTGACTAATTAAAATGTTGTAATAATTATTTAAATATTGATGCAGGCAACAGTATTCAATTTACTTACAATTCATTTTCCCCATCGAAAAGCTTTTATATCAAACCCAGCAAGATCAAGAACACGATCAACAACGGTAGCGGCAACCTCTTCAATTGTTGTTGGTCGGCTGTAGAAAGATGGAGTGGCAGGACAAATAATTCCGCCAGCCAATGTAACAGTCTCCATATTTTTTATATGAATAAGATTGTATGGTGTTTCTCTAACTACGCAAATTAATTTTCTTCTTTCCTTCAGCACTACATCAGCCGCCCTGGATATTAAATCATTTGAAACTCCGGAAGCTATACGACCTAATGTTCCCATACTACAGGGAGATATTATCAATACATTGTATTTACCAGAACCAGATGCAAAAGGAGCATTAAAATCATTCTTTTCATAAAATCGTACTGGAAAATTTTTATACTCATCATTGCCCAATTCTGTTTGCCAAACTATTTTAGCATTTTCACTCAT
>JANOFP010000368.1:0-4761 GCA_031413675.1 Bacteroidota bacterium | reverse complement strand
CATATAGACCGGCTTAAATCTATCAGTATAAAAGATATCAAAAATTATATTGAGTTTGCGAACGGAAGAGTATTGGTAAAACCCTTTACGATAAAAATTGAAGGCATCGAAATGATGATTGGCGGATTTCATGGTTTTGATCAGTCAATTGATTATAATATACAAATGAAACTACCCAGGAGCATGATGGGTACAGAAGGAAATAACCTTATCAATAACCTGGTTGCACAGGCAATCAGTAAAGGCATACCAATCAAACAAAGCGAAACGATTAATTTAAATATTAAGATGACCGGCAGTATCAGTAATCCTTCCATTGGAATCAATTTGAAAGAAGTAGCCGGTGATGCAATTAAAGAGTTAGAAAACCAGGTCAAAGATTTTATACAGGCAAAACTTGACAGTGCCAAACAGAAAGCAAAAGATTCGTTACAGTCAGTAAAAGAACTTGCAAAAGATAAAATAAAAGATAAACTGAAAGAACAAATTTTTGGTAAGGACACGACTATTGTTCCAAATAATAATCCACCCGACACATCTCAAAAAAAACCGGCTCTCCCAATTAAGAATGTCTTAAAGAATATTCTGAACAGAAATAAGAAGCCAGCCATAGATTCAATCAGCAAGCCAATTGATTCAATCAAGAGCAAGTAAAGAAATCGGTTTCGAAGTTCACTCATTAAATCCTACTTTTACCGCCCCAAATTATTCGGGACGTAGCGCAGTCCGGTAGCGTACCAGGCTGGGGGTCTGGTGGTCGCTGGTTCGAATCCAGTCGTCCCGACATAGAGGTTGTTTAATAAGCAACCTCTTTTTAATTTTTATAAAAAAGTTAGAACTGCCCGGTTTGAATTTTAAAATCAATCTTCAAACCCTGATATTTCATATCGCCGATGGAATTATTATTTTTCTATTAGTTGTTTGCAAAGAATTCAATGATATAAATACTTTTCAATTTGAGGGCTGTCATTCCGGGTACGGCAACAGCGGAAAGGAATCTCTTGAGGTAATAATAATTCAAGTCACTTTAAAAATAAAAAACTTTCCATCCCCCGATGACTTTGAGATGCCTCGCAGAGCCTCGGCAAGACAAGACTCCAATGGATTGATAATTTTTTTATTTTTTACAGGTCCCAAAAATTCAAAAAACAACCTTTATCTTCGCTCCTTAATGAACATCATCATTAAGCAAGCAAAGATTGCTGACTCCTCCTCTCCTTTCAACGGGCAAACTGCCGACATTTTTATTGAGAACGGAATTATTATTTCCATCGGTAAAAAAATTTCTAAAAAAGCAGATCAGGAAATTTCAATTGACGGATTAATTCTATCTCCCGGTTGGGTAGATGTGTTTGCACATTTTAATGATCCCGGAAAGGAACATAAAGAAACATTGGAAACAGGTGCCGCCGCTGCAGCTGCTGGCGGATTTACGGATGTGTTGGTGATACCGAATTCAACACCAGCTTTACACAACAAGGCGAATATTGAGTATATCGCACATAAAAGTAAAAATCTTCCGGTAACCATTCATCCGATAGGTGCTATTACAAAAAATACAGATGGCAAAGAATTGGCTGAAATGTATGATATGCATTCAAGTGGTGCAGTTGCATTTAGTGATGGGTTGAACCCGGTACAATCAGCAGGCTTACTATTAAAAGCTTTACTCTATGTAAAAGCAATTGATTCAACAATAATTCAGATACCGGATGATAGCGGAATTAATCCACACGGGTTGATGAACGAAGGAGTTGCTTCCACACAATTAGGTTTACCGGGTAAACCTGCATTAGCAGAGGAATTAGTGATTGCAAGAGATTTGAAACTGGCAAGATATACTGAATCGAAAATTCATTTTACAGCAGTTACCACAAAAAAATCTTTGGAATATATAAAAAGAAGTAAGGAAAGTGGCATAGCAGTTACTTGTTCCGTTACACCGTATCATTTATTTTTTTCTGACAATGATTTAAATGAGTATGATTCAAACCTGAAAGTAAATCCGCCGTTAAGAACTATTGAAGAAAAAAATGCTTTGATAAATGCCGTTAAAGATGACACCGTTGATTGTATAGCCACTCATCATTTACCACACGAAAAAGATAGTAAAGTGGTAGAGTTTGAATATGCAGCTAATGGAATGATTGGTTTGGAAACAGCTTATGCAGTTATTAATACCGCTGTCGAAGGGTTATCAGTTGAAAGAACTGTTGAATTATTTTCTGCTAACCCAAGGAAAATTTTTGGATTGAATCCTGTTACGATTAATGAAAACGAAATAGCCTGCCTCACACTTTTTATTCCGGATAAAAAATGGATATTTACTGAAAATGATATAAAATCAAAATCTAAGAACTCTCCTTTTATCGGAAAAGAGTTAAAAGGAAAAGTGATTGGCATCATTAATAAAGGACAAGTACTTTTAAATTTATTAAAATGAAACAAACAAATCCTGCTGTTAAATACGGCATTATAGGTGCAATAATATTAGTAGTCCTGGGCATTATTATGCAGCTCATGGTTTTAAGTTCTCTCAAAAAAGGTGCATTAAATCCTGAGAGTTTTAATTTAATGAAGGTGCTGGGGTTTTCAATTATGTCTTTACTGATTATTGGGGGAGTTTATGTAACCTGCATCGTAAAATCGATGAAAGATTATCGGCTATATAACCCCGAGTTTACCTATAAAAATTTAGTAGGCCAGGGTTTAACTGCTACATTAATAATAGCAGTTGTTTCATCAGCTTTCTCCTATTTATATGGTTATGTGATTGCTCCTGAATCTCGTGAACAAGCCCTTGAATTAACAAAACAGATTTATGAAAATTTAAAAATGTCCGACGAACAACGACAAAAAATGATGGAGCAGTTAGAAAATCAAAATCCGGTACGGCAGATGATTACCGGTCTGGCAATCACATTAATTTTTGGAATGATAACATCGTTAATCAGTGCAAGTATTTTAAAAAAGAAATACGACCTTAATAATCCAAACCAAATGAGATAATGGATTTATCTATCGTCATACCACTATTTAATGAAGCCGAATCTTTGCCGGAATTATCTGCATGGATTGAAAAAGTAATGAACGAAAATAAATTCAGTTACGAAATTATTTTTGTTGATGATGGAAGTAATGACAACTCCTGGAATGTCATAGAAGAATTGAGTGCCAAAAATAATTGTGTAAAGGGAATTAAGTTTCAACGCAACTATGGAAAAAGTGCCGGATTAAACGAAGGGTTTAAAGCAGCTACGGGTGATGTAGTAATCACCATGGATGCCGACTTGCAGGACAGCCCGGATGAAATTCCGGAAATGAGAAAAATGATTGTGGAAGATGGATTTGATATTGTAAGCGGATGGAAGAAAAAAAGATATGACAACACGTTGACCAAAAATATTCCTTCCAAATTATTTAATGCAGTTACCCGGAAGATGACAAAAATAAAACTGCATGATTTTAATTGCGGATTGAAAGCGTATAAAAACAAGGTGATAAAAAGTATTGAAGTATATGGCGAAATGCACCGCTATATTCCGGTTTTGGCAAAATGGGCGGGTTTTAAAAAAGTAGGTGAAAAAGTGGTAGAGCATCGCAAAAGAAAATATGGCGTAACAAAATTTGGTTGGGAGCGGTTTGTAAATGGATTTTTAGACTTAGCATCCATAATGTTCATCGGAAAATTTGGTAAACGACCGATGCATTTATTTGGATTATGGGGTTCACTTTTCTTTTTAACAGGTCTTGGTATTTCCATTTACTTAATCATTTCAAAAATAATTGACCCTACCGGTTTTGCATTAACCAACCGCCCCGGATTTTACTTATCGCTTACTACCATAATTATTGGTGTTCAACTTTTTCTTGCAGGTTTCATTGGCGAATTAATCTCCCGTAATTCACCGGGAAGAAATTTTTATCTCATAGAAAAGAAACAAGGTTTATAATGTCAAAAATTATAATCATGGGTCCGGCGCATCCGTTGCGGGGTGGTTTAGCTACTTTTAATCAAAGGTTGGCTAAAGAATTTATTCAAAACGGGCATGATTGTTCCATTTACTCTTTTAGTTTACAATATCCTGATTTTATTTTTCCCGGAACTACGCAGTACACAACGGAACCTGCCCCCGAAGGTCTAACCATTCATACGGTTATTAATTCGATCAATCCTTTTAACTGGATTAAAATTGGCAACCGGCTTAAAAAAGAAAAACCGGATATTATTGTTGTACGGTTTTGGTTGCCATTGATGGGGCCTGCACTTGGTACTATTCTCAGGAGAGTAAGAAAGAATCAACATACAAAAATTGTTTGCATTGCTGATAATATAATACCACATGAAAAAAGACCGGGTGATAAGCCCTTCACAAAATATTTTCTGAAAGCATGTGATGCTTTTATTACAATGAGTGAAAAAGTATTAAGTGACTTACGGATTTTTGAAAAAGAAAAACCTGCCCAACTAGTTCAACATCCGTTGTATGATAATTTTGGAGAAATAATTTCTAAAGCTGAAGCAAGAAAGAAATTAATAATTAATAATGTGTTACATCCCGATTCTTTCGGGGAAGAATTAATAATTCTCTTCTTTGGTTTTATCCGAAAGTATAAAGGTTTGGATTTATTGCTTGAAGCTATGGCAGATGAAAGAATTAAGAAATCCGGCATCAAACTACTTGTAGCAGGAGAATTTTATGAAGATGCAAAACAGTATCATGAATTGATAGATAAACTAGGTATCAAAGATCAACTGAT
>JANOFP010000367.1:0-1655 GCA_031413675.1 Bacteroidota bacterium | reverse complement strand
ACCAAAGGAAATGAACCATGCCTTTGTAATCTTTTTCTCAGCATCCATTTCAAATTCAATTTGCCTGTCGCTGCCATCGTCGTAGAAAAACTTATTAGCTGATTCAGGTTTCAGTTCCACCGAAGAACCGTTTGGTAAAGCCCTAAATAATTTTGTTCCCTTTCTTTCTAATTTTATTTCTATTGTTGTTTTGTAACTGCCAGTAAACTGATCTAATGCTGTTGAATCCATTGTTATCTCCTTATGTTCATATGGCATTACTACAGCGCTGTCTAATAGTATTTTTTCCAAGACCCCTGCAAGGGTTGGCGAGTTGGAATTATTGTTTGATAGTATGATAATGGTTCTGTCTGCATCTGTATTCCTGTAAAGAAATGTGGTATAGCCCGGCCAGCCGCCACTATGTGAAATGAAATTGCCGGTTTCATTTTTACCAACCGATACACCATAACCGTAATAAGTTTTATTTAAAGTATCAGAAAGTTCCTGACCCTTCAGCATTTCATTTTGCGTTACCTCGCCCAGCAGGGAATGATTTTTTAATGCACGGTCCCATTTTAATAAATCGCCTGTGGTAGAATTTACCACGCCATCGCCCTGAATACCGTCAAGATAAATTACAAATTTTAAATCAGATACACTGTCTGGCACCAGGTGTTTTTTTAAACTGTCGTCATAAACAAATCCATAGGCGTAATTGGCAATTGTGTCTTTTAAAGAACGCCGTGTGTTATAAATTCTGGAATGTCGCATGCCCAGCGGCGTAAATATATTTTCAGCCAAAAATTTTTGAAATGTTTTCCCTGATACTTTTTCCACAATGGAAGCAAGTATTGCAAAAGCTGTGTTACTGTACTCCCATTTTGTTCCCGGTAAAAAATTAACCGGCAATTTTTCTTTGGCTAAAAAAACAATCATATCCGTATTGAAAGCAATTTTTGTTCTGTCCCATTTCTTATTCATGGCACTTTCATAATCCGGTAAACCGGATGTATGGGTAAGCATATGGCGGATGGTGATATTGGAATACGGAAGTTCAGGAAAATACTGACGGAGCGAATCGGTAAGTTTTAGTTTGCCTTTATCTTTTAATAATAAAATACCAGTAGCTGTATATTGCTTGCTTACTGATGCCAGTTCAAATACCGAAGTATCATTCAGCATTCTTTGATTATCAAAATTTGCATAGCCATACGATTTCTGAAAAATGATTTCTCCTTTATCCGCTACCAGTACGTTTCCGTTGAAGCGGTAATGTTTTTGCTGTCCTGTAAAAAATTCATCCAACTTAGCAGCAAATGGATTTGTTTTTTCTTTTGTAGTACAGGAAACAGAAAAAATAAAAAATAATGGAATCAGCTTTTTTCCCGCAAAGCGGGATTTCATTTCATTCAACATTTTGTTGGTTTTTGCCAATGAATATAAGTTGAATCTGTGAATTATTCTCCCGGATGATAACTTCTCTCCGCATGCTTCATCACATCTTCTTTATAAAACAAAACATCTTTAAACTGTCCTTTGGTGTACATCTCCAGTTGATCATTGAAATGTTTTGAGGATGGATTGCCACTTTCGCCACCAGCCAGCAATGATTTTGCTTTTACTTTTTTACCAAACTCAACTGCGCAAATAAAGCTATTGCCACTACTGCCATA
>JANOFP010000366.1:0-5968 GCA_031413675.1 Bacteroidota bacterium | reverse complement strand
TTTAGTCATTGTCATTATAGCCCCGAATTTGTCTGCACAAAACCGGTTTACACTAAACGGTTATGTAAAAGATAGTCTTTCAGGTGAGTTGATTATTGGCGCAAATATTATTATAAATGGACAGGCTAAAGGTGTTACCAGTAATCAATATGGTTTTTATTCCATTACATTGGCGGAAGGAAAGTATTCAATTGGTATTACTCATATTGCTTATGAACCATTGGCTGCTGCTATTGAATTAACAATAAATCTTCAGCAAAATTTTTTATTGCTCGGCAAATCATCTACGATGAATGAAGTGGTTGTTTTTAATAAACGCAGAGATGCGAATGTTAAAAATGCTCAAATGGGGAAAGTGGATTTATCCATGAGCCAGATAAAAAATATTCCGGCATTTATGGGCGAAGTAGATTTATTAAAAGCGATTCAATTGTTACCTGGAATACGTAATGCAGGGGAGGGGAATGCAGGTTTTTATGTTCGCGGTGGCGGACCCGATCAAAACCTGATCATGCTTGATGATGCGGTTGTTTATAATACAGGTCACTTGTTTGGCTTCTTTTCTATTTTCAATTCGGATGCTATAAAAAATGTAAGCTTGATAAAAGGTGGTATGCCCGCACAATACGGCGGCAGACTTTCATCCGTGCTGGATATTTCTATGAAAGATGGGAATATAAATAAATTTCAGATGGACGGCGGTATCGGTATTATTGCTTCCCGGTTTTCTATACAAGGGCCACTGGTTAAAAACAAAATGTCATATATGATTTCTGCCCGGCGAACTTATATCGATGCTTTGGTGAAACCATTTATAAACAAAAAAAGTAATTTTTATGGTTCGGGATATTATTTCTATGACCTGAATGCAAAACTGAACTATCGTTTTTCTGAAAAAGACAAATTATACCTGAGTGGTTATTTTGGCAGAGATGTTTTTGATTTTAAAAACAAGGAACGATCATTCAATACGAAAATTCTGTGGGGAAATTCAACTGCAACACTCCGGTGGAATCATGTTTTTAACCGCCGGCTTTTTGCAAATACGACATTGGTTTATAATGATTATAAATTTAAATTTTCAGCAACTCAAAATAATCTCGACCTGACACTTTCGTCCGGTATTCGGGATGGAAATTTGAAAGTGGATTTCGATTATTATCCATTGCCGGAACATAAAATAAAATTCGGGGGTTTATTTACCTATCACAAATTTGTTCCCAATGTAGTTTCTGGTCGCCAGGACTCGATCATTTTCAGACCAAACAATGAAGGTGTAAAGTATGCAACGGAGACAGCTATTTATATACAGGATGATTGGGAAGTTTCTGAAAAAATAAAAATTAATTATGGAATTCGTTGGAGTGGTTTCAATCAAATTGGTCCCTATAATAAATATACCCGTGATGCGAATGGAAACAAATTGGATAGTATCCGGTATAAAAGTTTTCAGAACGTAAAAATGTACGGCGGATTAGAACCCCGTTTTACGATTCGCTATGCAATTGATGATGCATCATCCCTAAAAGCATCTGTAACAAGAAATCTTCAATACATTCATTTAGTAAGTAATTCGGGTAATACATTACCAACGGATTTATGGGTACCCAGTACCTATCTGGTTCGTCCGCAGTTAAGCTGGATGTACTCGGCCGGTTACTTTAAAAATTTTGCAGATAATAATTACGAAGCATCGGTTGAAATGTATTATAAAACGATGAGGAATCAGATAGAATATAAAGAAGGATATACTCCATCACTTAGTGACCCCGAAGAAGAATTTGTTTTTGGAAAAGGATGGAGTTATGGTGCTGAATTTTTCATTAACAAAACACGAGGCAGATTTACCGGTTGGGTTGGTTATACATTATCATGGACCTGGAGAAAATTTGATCAGTTGAATGATGGGATAAAATTTCCGGCCAAATATGATCGTCGGCATGATCTTTCTGTAGTAGCAAATTACGAAGCGAATAAAAAATGGAAATTCGGAGCTGTATTTGTTTATGGAACCGGCAATGCCACTACAATCCCTGAACGTTTTTATGTTATAAATGGAGTGTTGACTCAGGAATATAGCAGTATAAATAAATATCGCCTTGCTCCGTATCACCGGATTGATTTTTCGGCAACGCTTACTCCGCAGCCTAAGAAAATCAGAAAGTTGAAAAGCTATTGGGTGTTTAGTATCTACAATGCTTACAGCAGAATGAATCCATACTTTATCTACTTCGATCAAACAGGTTCTCCATCCACCGGATCATTAGAAGTTATTGCAAAACAAGTTTCATTATTTCCCATTTTGCCTGCAGTAACATGGAATTTTAAATTTTAAAATAAAAGAGTCTATCTAAAAATCAAGAAATTTTAACACAGAGTAACAGAGTATTTGAGTTGCACAGAGAAAATCGTGATTGAAAATTACTAGTCTGTTTTTTTTCCGTCGTACTGTATCTCCTATTTGGAAAAATTTTTGAGACAGACTCTTTCATTCATAATTATTTTGAATCAGGTTATTGTACCGGTGGTTTTACACTAGTAGTATCTCCAGATGCTGGCATTTTTGTTGTATTCCCCATCATCATTTTCATCATTTCATTCATGTCGGCAAATGCCCAATGCTCAACTGCTTTGCCATCTTTAAATTTTGAAACATCAACTGAAGTCATTTCCATTTTTTCTCCGGCTTTCTTTCCCATACCATCCGCTTTTAGCGTACCCGAAAATTTTGCCCACGTCATTACATATTCATCATCTGCTAACTCTCTTTTTACTTCTGTTTTAGAATCTGTCATCATATCTCTGTAACGCTGCATTTCTTTAATAATGTTTTCAAGTCCATTTATATCTCCGTTTTCACCGGCATGGTCTATTGCATCGGCAGCAATATAATCACCCAGCTTACTGAAATCACCTGCCTCGTAAGCTTTCATAATTGCTGAATTTACTTCCAGGTTTTTCTTTGCGGTAGCTGAAAGACCACCGGAGCCAGTGTTACATGAAATAATTACACAGGAAAAAAGAATGGCTGAAAAGAAAATAAGTTTTCGCATAACATTTTTTTTAGTTAATTAATAATAGTACTGTTTTTGGCATAACAAGGTAGAAATTATTGATTATTTACCCAACTAAAAAAAATCTAAATTCAAGTTTTCAACTTCCTCGAACAAGTAATCTGAATTAAATAAGTTGTGTTTATCAGTAGGGAAATGAACTGCCGCACCGCTTATAAAAAAAATATTCCTGATTCAAAATAAAATTTACCTTGCCTGAAACTTACAAGTATGAAAAAAATTATTTCTTTTTTACTTTCTGCATTTGTAGTAATTAATGTTTCTGCACAGGACAAAGCAGATTTAGCTGCGGTAAATAAACTAAAAGATGAAGGATTAAATAAATCAAAAGTGATGGACTTTGCTTTTCATCTTACGGATGTCAGTGGTTCTAGGCTTACAGCATCGCCCGGTTTTTTAAAAGCTGCCAATTGGGCAAAAGATGAATTGACAAAAATGGGATTGGTAAATGCGCAATTAGAGCCCTGGGGCGACTTTGGAAAAGGCTGGCAGCAGGAAAAATGTTATGTGGCTATGACTGCTCCGTATTATCAACCATTGATTGCAATACCCCGTGCATGGACAGGTAGTACACCGGGAAAAAAATCTTTAAAGGGAGAAGTAGTTTTGGTAAAAGCAAAAGATACAGTTGAACTGTTGCAGTATGCAGGAAAGTTAAAGGGTAAAATTGTGATGGTATGGTCAGCTGTTCAATTAAAGCCATCTTTTGAAGCAGATGGAAAACGTTATGCAGATAGTACACTTGAAAAAATGGCGAAAGCAGAATTGCGCCAACCCGGACAAGGACAAGGTCAAAACAGACCTGCAGGACAACAGGGCGGGCAGCAACCAAACTTTATGAGCCAGTTTGCTATTCAACGCAGGATAAATGAAATGATTAATAAAGAACAACCTGCTTTGATATTAGGATTGAGTGGAAACGGAAACGATGGAACTATTTTTGTAAGCAGTGGTGGTTCTTATGCAAAGGATGCAGCAATTCCACCCGCATCGGTTATGCTTTCAAGCGATGATTTTTTACGCATACAAAGAATGTTGGACGCCGGTACAGCTGTAACACTTGATGTTGATGTAAAAACAAAATTTTATACCGAAGATATAAAAGGATATAATGGAGTGGCTGAAATTCCGGGAACAGATCCAATTTTAAAAGATGAAATCGTAATGCTTGGCGGACATCTTGATTCCTGGCATGGAGCTACCGGTGCTACTGATAATGCTGCTGGCTGCTCAGTGATGATGGAAGCAGTTCGAATTTTACAATCAACCGGTATGAAACCAAAACGAACCATTCGCATTGCATTGTGGAGTGGAGAAGAGCAAGGTTTGTTTGGAAGCCGCAATTATGTAAAAAATCATTTTACGGATTCTGTTGCTAAGAGTAAAGTTTCGGCGTATTATAATTTAGATAATGGTACGGGAAAAATCCGGGGTATTTATTTACAATCAAACCCGAATGTAAAAGAATTATTTACTGCGTGGCTTGAACCATTTCATGATATGGGTGCCAAAACAGTTACAATCAGTAATACAGGCGGCACCGATCATCAGTCATTTGATGGAGTTGGTATTCCCGGTTTTCAGTTTATACAAGACCCCATTGAGTATGATACAAGAACCCATCATACCAATATGGATACCTACGATCATTTAATTGCTGATGATTTAAAACAGGCATCGGTTATTATTGCATCCTTTGTTTATCATACGGCACAGCGGGCTGAGAAGTTGCCAAGAAAAAATGCAACTGCGCCCCGGGCCTTTTAGTTTTCCTAAAATAAATTTAAAAGCCCCCTGATTTTTATCAGGGGGCTTTTTGTTTTTATTCTTAGACAAAAAAAAATTTTGCGGCATAAACTATTTTGTATCTACACCGGGAACTGGAATCAGATGTTTGTACTTTGCATAAACTGAATCAGCAAGCTTTACTCCGTTTATTATCATTCCATCATTTGTTATTTCAAGTGTATAATCTTTTTCAATCAAACCATCTTTTTCCAAAGCAGTTGCCAAATCGTTCTTAGTCATTTCAACAGTTGCGCCAGATGCATTAGTAGAATCGGTAATCCGAACTTCTTTGATCATAATATTATTGTCAGTCGCAGCATTTGCTTTTCCACCATACATACCTGCAAGGGTAGGAGCTATAACCAATGAAACAATTGACATAAGTTTAATTAAGATATTCATAGAAGGGCCTGAAGTATCTTTAAAAGGATCACCCACCGTATCACCCGTAACAGATGCTTTATGTGGTTCAGATTTTTTATAATACATCACACCTTTTATTTACACCTTTTTCAAAACTCTTTTTTGCATTATCCCAGGCACCACCTGCATTATTTTGAAACATTCCCATCAACACACCACTTACTGTTGCACCGGCAAGAAACCCACCCAATGCTTCGGGTCCAATAAGAAAACCAACCAGTAGTGGAGATACGATTGCAATAGCACCGGGCAACATCATTTTTTTCAAGGATGCTTTGGTAGAGATTGCAACACATTTATCATATTCAGGTTTACCCGTACCTTCCATAATACCCGGAATGGTTTTGAATTGGCGGCGCACTTCTTCCACCATCGCCATGGCTGCTTCACCTACTGCACGTATAGCCAGTGATGAAAATATAAATGGAATCATTCCACCAACAAATAAACTTGCTAATACGGGTGCTTTATAAATATCGATTCCTTCTATTTTTAAATTTCCGTCTTTACCATTAAATATTCCAACATAAGCTGCAAATAATGCCAGGGCAGTTAATGCAGCAGAAGCAATGGCAAAGCCTTTGCCCGATGCAGCTGTGGTATTTCCGACGGCATCCAATACATCGGTTTTTTCACGCACTTCTTTAGGTAATTCACTCATTTCGGCAATACCACCGGCATTA
>JANOFP010000365.1:0-2187 GCA_031413675.1 Bacteroidota bacterium | reverse complement strand
TTCTGTATTTTGCTCATAACCTGATTGCATGGATCTGTAATTATTTTGAAGAGCAGGGATAATGTTCTCTTCGTATAATTTCAATTGTCGCCGCTTTGTGTTAAACTCTGTACGCATGTTGGATGCCATACCCGACAATTCGTTAATCACCATCTGGCGTTCAAAGCCCAGGCTTTCTCTGCGCCATCGTAGGCCTTCAATATTTGCCTTACTCATTCTGGATGACCAGGATGCAAAAGGTATCTTCACCATTGCCATAGCTGTATATTGCAATGGCTGCCCACCAAATCCAAACATATGCTCATATCGAAAACCAAATTCAGGTTTCAATTTTGCCCTCTCTAATTGTTGTTGCAGGCCAACCAATTGTATATCTTTTGATATTGCTCTCAGATCGCTTCTTGAATTGATGAAAGCAGTACTGTCTAATTGAAAGTTGGAGTAATCTTTTATACTGTACGTAGTATCAATATCAAAATTGATTTCCTTGTCCCTGTTCATCAAGCTGTTTAAATTAATACGGCGAAGGCTCATGTCATTTTCCAGCATCAGCCGCATGTTTTGAATATTACCGAGTGCCGCTTTTGCTTTATAATAAGCACTTATTTTTCCCAGGCCGTTCTTATATCGTATCTCAGCATTCTTTATCATAAAGTCCAGCAGCTTTTCATTTTGTTCCAATACACTGAACTTTTTTTTAATGACTATCCACTCATAATAATTTTTCTTTGCATCTGCAATTAACCCGTTCAATGCCGCCTGTTTTTTTTCTTTTACCACTGATGACATGGTACTCATGTAGTCGTATTCTGCTGCTTGTTTTTTTCGGTTGGGAAACATTTGTTGAACAGCAATTACATATTGACCCATGCCTTCTTCACCCATATCATTTTTCCGTGTGTATTTCGGATTGTAGGGCATCATGAAAAAACCAGTTCCAGCTTCTGGTGGCATCCAACTCCAGGCACCTTTAGCAGCAGCATCCATAGATTGTCCTTCTGCATCATACATCTTTAAAGAAGGGTGTGATTGTTGAACAGAATCTATGATCGCACCGAGATGCAAAACCTGTTGCCCAAAGTTTATTTTGCCTGAAAGCGAAATAAGCAATATGAATATTATTTTTTTCATTGGTATAATTGTTAGGCACAGCAATTTTTTTCTTTTTGAACCGGCGGGCAGGGTACGGAGCCGTAAGAACAGAAAACACAACAATCTCCGGGTATTGGTTTTAGTATTGTTTTACATTGCGCACATTCATAAAAATATTGACACGCATCTGCAGGCATTAGTTCTTCCTTCCGGTATCCGCATTGCGGACAGATAATTATTGATTTTATTATTACATCCTTTACTAATCCACTATTGTGTTTTGATGTTTTCATTTTTTTAATCTTTTAATTCTTCAATTATTACTTTGCCTCTTTTCTTTAATTCGTATTGCCGAACCAACGCATACATGGCGGGTAAAACAATCAATACAAAAAAAGTAGAGGTAACCAGTCCAAATACAAATGGGATGGCGATTGGCTTCATTACATCGCTGCCTGTTCCTGCTGCCAGTAACAGCGGTAATAATCCAAATATGTCCACCAATACAGTCATTAATTTTGGCCGCAGCCTGAGAGCAGCACCTTCATACACCGCTTCTTCAATATCACTGTTTTTTAGAGGCTCGCCGGATTCCTTTTTTTTGCGCACCTTATTGTATAATGAGTTGTTTAAATACACCAGCATTAGTACACCCGTTTCTACCGCTATACCAAATAAGGCAATAAAGCCCACAGCTACTGCTACTGAAAAGTTTACATCAAAAAAGAAAAGGGAATATGCGCCGCCTACCAAGGCTACAGGAATACTGGACAGTACAATCAATACCTCCCGGTACGTATGGAATGTAAAATATAGAATGACCATAATAATGAGGAGTACAATTGGAATCAGAATCTTTAATCGTTTCTCTGCCCTCACCTGGTTTTCGTACTGTCCACTCCACTCTATAAAATAGCCTTTAGGTAATTTTTGAACGAGGCTGTCTAATTTCTTTTTCGCATCATTTACCGTACTGCCTAAATCTCTTTCCCGGACATTAAATAATAATGTGCCACGCAGCATGGCATTTTCTGAAGTAATCATAGGCGGGCCTTCAGCTATGTACACATCTGCAACTGCGGAAAGGGGAATAGG
>JANOFP010000364.1:0-2709 GCA_031413675.1 Bacteroidota bacterium | reverse complement strand
GATGAAATTTAACCAGAATGTGCTGAGGATACTTCTTGCATTCGTATTAATATTGGCTTCTTATAAATTAATTTTTACACATGCTTAATTTTTCTGCAATGAAATATTGTTTGTTGATTGGTTTTGTTATGAAATCCACCCTTATGCAGGCGCAGCATGATATTCAAACTACTTCCAGTGTTAATGTTGAAGGGAAAGTGAAAAAGGGTTTTAGTTTTTCTTTAGTTGAATTAGATGCTTATAAATCCATTTCCTTTGACAGTGTTATTATTTATAACCACCTGATGGAAAAGAAAAAAGTATTGAAGAGTATTAAAGGGGTTTTATTGAAGGAAGTGTTGATGAAAATTGAAATTGATATATCCAGTCCAAAGTTGCTGAGCGAATTTTATTTTACCTGTATAGCCGTCGATGGATATAAAGTTGTTTATTCCTGGAATGAAATATTTAATTCTGGTATTGGCAACCAGGCTATGATTATAACAGAAGCAGATGGGGTAAAAGCAAAAGACAGGAAGGATAGAATTGCATTACTATGTCCGGCAGATATTGCAACAGGTCGCCGTTATGTACAGGGGTTGCAAAAAATAATAATCGAAAGGGTTCAGTAACTTGCAATAAAAAAATATTATTGATGAATGTAAATATTCTCATATTCGGACAGCTGAAAGACATTACAGGAACTTCTGTTATTTCCATTAATCATGTAGCTGATACAGATTTGCTGTTAAATAAATTATATACTCAGTATCCTTTATTGAAAGAAAAGAATTTTCTTATAGCTGTGGATAATCAAATCATTCATAAAAAAACAGAAATTGGTGAGCAGGTCAAAATAGCATTACTACCCCCGTTTTCTGGTGGATAAAATGAAGAAGGAACAATCATACGAAAGATACCAGCGGCAAATCCGTTTAAAAGAATTTGGCATAGCAGGACAACAAAAATTACTACAGGCAAAAGTATTAGTGATTGGTGCCGGCGGATTGGGCTGCCCGGTATTGCAATATCTTACTGCAGCTGGTATTGGATGTATTGGTATTGTTGATAATGATGTGGTGTTAATTACAAATCTTCACCGGCAGGTTTTATATGATACAAACGATATCGATAAATCAAAAGTTTCAGTTGCTGCCGGAAAACTTCGCTTGGTAAATCCGGATACTGAATTAATAGAATATCATATTCATTTAGATAAAAATAATTGCCTGGGTATAATAAATGAATATGATGTCATTATTGATTGCACAGATAATTTTGCATCACGTTATATGATAAATGATGCTTGTGTGTTAAAAGGAAAACCTTTGATATATGGAGCTGTAAACAGGTTTGAAGGACAGGTAGCCGTTTTTAATATAACCACGAATGAAAAAGAAAGAACCGCTAACTACCGTGATTTATTTCCTGTACAACCTGAACAAAGTGAAGTAATGAATTGTGAAGAAGCTGGTGTATTGGGTGTACTTCCCGGAATTATCGGAAGTATGCAGGCAAGCGAAGCTATTAAATTAATAACCGGAATTGGAGAACCTTTAATAAATCAATTGCTGACTTATAATGCGCTGAACAACCAGTTTTTTGTTTTTAATTATGAACAAAGTTCAAAATCAGAAATCACTCCCAGCAATGAAACTGAATTTTTAAAAATGAATTATGAAGATGTATGTGTAACTGATAATCTCCAATTTGAAATTGATGCAGAAAAATTTGATTCCATGGTACTGCAAAGCAAAATAAATATTATTGATGTAAGGGAGTTAAATGAATTACCTGCAGTAACTGAATTTGAACATGCAAGAATACCCTTGTCAGAATTAAAAAATAATTTACAGGAGTTAGCTGCTGATAATATTATTTTCTTTTGCCAAACAGGGATAAGAAGTTTGAAAGCTGTAACCATAGCAAACGAATTATTTGAAAATAAAAAAACTTGCTATAGTTTACAGGGCGGTATCATTTCCTGGAAACAAATACATGAAAAGCAATTGACATGAAAGAAAAGAAACTTAAAAATATTTTTGTTCAGGGTGCTATCGAACCTTCCTTTATTGCAGATAGCATTTCAAAACACAAAACAAAAACCAATATTGGTGGTCACAGTATTTTTTTAGGCCAGGTAAGGGCAGATGTGATAGAAGGAAAACAAGTAGCTGCCATTGAATACACAACTTATGAAGAAATGGCACTGGAAAAAATGTACCAGGTACGGGAAGCTATTTTTGAAAAATATCCTTTGGTATGTATGCATGTATATCATAGTTTGGGGAAAGTGGCTGCCGGTGAAATATGTATTTTTGTTTTTACATCATCAAAACATCGGAAAGTTGCAATTGATGCCTGTGAAGAAATTGTAGAAAGAATAAAAGCAGAATTACCCGTGTGGGGAAAAGAATTATTTACAGACGAAACATATCAATGGAAAAGCCCCCTAAATCCTCCGCCGGTTGGCGGAGACTTTGAGAAACTGTAAATTGAACAAAATAGATATTTAAACAATTAGTAGAATAATAAAACTCTCCGATATTCGGAGTCTAAAAGCCCCCTTTAGGGGGTTTGGGGGCTTATGGTAAACATAACACATAAATCAAATACACTCCGGCAGGCAATAGCAAAAGCAACGGTTATGGTTTCAAAAAAAGAAACTATTGAAGCGGCCACTCAACACAAAGTACCGAAAGGAGATATTTTCGAATTCTCAAGGGCAGC
>JANOFP010000363.1:0-3227 GCA_031413675.1 Bacteroidota bacterium | reverse complement strand
ACCAGCGGCTACTATGCCTGTGGTTAGCCTGGCACTAAAATGTCCGCCGCCACGATAATCTTCGTGGCCACCAAATTTTTGGTGAGCCACCCAATCGGCATGGCCCGGCCTAGGAAAACTGCGTTGTTTATTATAATCTTCGCTACGGGTATTTTTATTTTCAAATAAAATGGTGATTGGGAAGCCCGTTGTCTTTCCATTGAATAAGCCACTTTTGAAAATCGGATAATCATCTTCTTGTCTTGGGGTGGTGCCTTTTTGCTTACCACCTTTTCTTCTTTCTAAATCCGCAGCTAAATCTTCAGGTGATATTGATAATCCTGCAGGGCAACCATCAATAGTTATTCCCACAGATTCACCATGCGATTCGCCAAAAATGGAAACCCGGAATATTCTGCCAAATGAATTCATAATACTATTTTATAAAAATAATCAATCTGCCACTCTTCCCGGCTCACGATTTTCTGTTCCTTTTATACCTTTTAAACTATCTCCTAATTTTATTCTCATTTCATCGGCCATTGCATTCATTTTTTTTACAATATCAGGATACTGAGTGGCAAGATTTGTTTTCTCACTTTTATCATTACTTAAATCATAAAGTTCTATTGCATGCAGTTTCGTTTGGTTTGTTTGACCCCGTTTGCCATCTTTGCCTGGTGTTTGCCCTTCTATAGAATTATATGTATGCGGAAAATACAGTTTCCAGTTTTTCCATCGCATAGCCTGTAATTCGTTTGTATTATAATAAATGAATAAAGGTCTTTCAATTTCTTTTAACTGGTTTGGCTTTTCAATATATGACCAGATATTAATACCATCAATTTTTTTATCAGGCAATGGTGCTTTGACAAGTGACGCAATGGTTGGCAGAATATCAATTGTCATCAAAGTTGTGTTTACACTTACTCCCTTTTTTAATTTTCCTTTCCAGTATATCATGCAGGGAACTCTTACGCCACCTTCCCATGACGAACCTTTGCTTTCTCTTAAACCATTGGTAACGCCTGCATGATTTCCAAATGGCAACCAGGGGCCATTATCTGATGCAACAATCAACAACGTGTTTTCTTCAAGCTTAAGTTGTTTTAATTTATTTATTACCTCACCCACTGACCAGTCCAGTTCCATTATTACATCGGCATACAATCCTTTCCCCGATTTTCCTTTGAATTTTTCTGAAACATAGATTGGCACATGCGGCATAGGATGTGCCAGGTAAAGAAAAAAGGGAGCTGATTTTTTCCGATCAATAAAATCCAATGCTTTTTCAGTAAAGCGTTGAGTAAACCATGATTGTTCAATTACAGTATCAATCGTTGATTCGTTTTCTATTATTGGTAATGGCGGAAAACTTCTGCCTGAATGACTTTTATACCACATATCATTACTGTAAGGAATACCATAATATTCATCAAAGCCCTGCTTCGTCGGCAAAAATTCTTTCCGGCTTCCAACATGCCATTTACCAATTGCTTTTGTTGCATATCCTTTTGCTTTCAGCAAATCGGCAATGGTTGTTTCATCAGGATTTAATCCAATTTTAGAATCAGGAAATAAAGCACCATGTATACCCAGCCTGTTAGAATAACAACCTGTTACCAATGATGTACGTGAAGCTGAACAGACCGGTTGCGAAACATAAAAATCAGTTAGTGTTAATCCGTTGTTTGCAAGCCACTGAAAATTGGGTGTGTAATTAATTTCCTTATTGTAAGGGCTTATATCGCCATAACCCATATCATCAATATAAATGATAATAACATTGGGTGGTCTGTGAATCTTTTGAGAAAAGGTTTGAAAGCAATTCAAAAGACCAACCAGCAGCAAAATCATTTTTACATTTTTCATCTGGCCTATTTAACTGGTAATATAAACCCATTTTTAATGTTTGCACCCAATTGCTTTAAATGCTCATAAAAATCAGGGTAGGATTTATTAACCGCCTGTGCTTCTTCAATCACAGTTTCACTGTTTGCTTTCAAAGCCGCAACTGCACAAGCCATTGCAATACGATGGTCATGATGTGAATGAATATCGGCGCCTTTTATAATTCCTCCACCATGCACTATCATTATATCATCTTCCAAATCTATTGTTACACCCATCTTATCAAACTCATCCTGCAATGTAAGGGCACGGTTACTTTCTTTATGTGTTAGTCTTGAAACACCTTTGATAGTTGTCTTTCCTTTACAATATGCCGCCAATGCCACTAATGGGGGAAATAAATCGGGACAATCAGTTGCATCAAAATAAAAAGCTGTCATTGGCGCTGGATGCAGTTTGATTCCTTTTGCTTCTATGGCTATACCAGCATTAGCACTCATCAATGCATCTATGATTGCTTTATCAGCTTGAGAGCTCATTAAATCTAAACCTCTAACAGTTATTGGACCCGCTATTGCACCTGCAACTAATAAAAATGCACCGCCACTCCAGTCACCTTCGACGGTATACGTAGCCCCCCTGCCTCCACCGGATGGCGGAGGGTTCTGGGAAGAGTCATTATGAAATATAAACTCTTCGTAGTTTTTATTTTCCGGAACCTGCATGCCAAACTGTTTCATTACATCTAATGTCAAATCAATGTATGGTTTGCTTTTAAGATTCTTTACTTTAATAGAAACCCCTTTTGCCCCGGCTGCCGCATATGCCATTAATAAACCTGTAAGAAATTGTGAGCTGAGTGAACCTTCCACTTCAATATTCTTTGGTTGCAATGGTCCTTGTATAATCATTGGCAATTTGCCTTCATTACTTTTTATTTTTACACCAAGCTGTGGAAATATCTCATCAAAAAAATCCATTGGTCTTGTTACCAGGCTTCCTTGACCATTGATAGTAATTTCTTTTTCGCTTAATGCAACAAGTGGAGTAAACATTCTTATACTCAATCCGCTTTCGCCACAGTTGATCGAATCTGAAATTGGATTTACTCCTCCGCTTTTCACTTTCAATTCTCTGTCTTCTGTTTCAACCCATGCTCCAAGCGCATTTATAATACCAATTGCTGCTTTATCATCATTGCTATGCCCGGGGTTGTGTAAAACTGTTATCCCTTTTGTAAGTAATGCTGCAGCACAGGCTCTTTGCATAGAACTCTTGGAAGCATTTGCCTGTATTGTGTCGGCGGCATTGGGAACGGCCGTGCCTTCGGCTGGGTCAGTGGATCGCACCGGGGGGGCGTTGCTGGTGGCCAATTCGCCCTCGGCGCTGGGCGTGCG
>JANOFP010000362.1:0-3078 GCA_031413675.1 Bacteroidota bacterium | reverse complement strand
TGAAGCGGCAGATAAATACAAAGCGGGTATTCCATTAGGCCGTTTTGCATCATCAGAAGATATTGCCAATACAGCTTTATTTCTTTCGAGTGAAATGGGAAATTATATTACCGGGCAAACGATTAGTGTTTGTGGGGGGTTAAACATTTAGAACCAGGATTTTCATGATATTTCAGGATTATAAGGAAATGATTGATTTCCTTATAATCATTTTTAGTCTCATTAATCGTAGTTCTATCCTTGCAATTTTATTCCCCGCTTCTTTATATACGCATGCCACAAAATCATAGCAGCAATCGTACGGTAAGGCCTCCACGGTTCTGCAATAATCAGCATTTCTTCTTTTGTTATGTGGGGTTGCAATTGTTTTACTTCTTTCAAACTATTCACCAAAGCAATATCACCCAATGGAAATAAATCGGTTCGCTGCAAGGCATGCATCAGATATACATCAACTGTCCAGTCGCCGATACCTTTTATCTTTTTTAATTCTTGACGAATTTCATTTTCGTGTTTCCCCGTAAATTTTTTAAGGTTAAGTTGTTTGCTTTGAATAGCGTTGGCAAGCTCTCTTGCATAAACGATTTTTTGCCGGCTAAAATAGCATGCTCTTAATTCAGCATCGGATAATGAAAGAATTTTTGAAGGTGTGACAAAACCAACTTTCTCTTTAAGTTTCTTAAATGCTGCATAAGCCGAGGCTAAAGAAACCTGCTGCTCCAGAATGGTAAGTATCAATGTTTGAAAAGTTGCAGGCCGGGTCCACATGGGAGGGTAACCATGTTGCTTAATAATAGCTTTTAAATTTTTATCCTTTCGGGAAAGCTGATCGCAGATTCCATAAAAATTTGCCGAAGAAAATTGTTGCATCATTTCTACCAATTTTTTTTTATTTATTCCAAACCCTGCCAAAAACTTTTTGGAGTAAAACTGTTTTTCTTTCTTCTGCTTTCGTTCTTATATCTCTTTCTTTTTCTGCAATTTTATTAAACAGGAGGTTTGCTACTAACCCACTCATCAGGTTTGACAAGTCAAGATTCAGTTTATCACCGGCAAATAATTGTACGGGAGCTACCAATTTATTCCATTCAGTTTCCAATTTATATTCTTCCAGTGCAGTTTTCATTATTGGTTTAAGTGAAGCCCGAAGTGTATCGCCAATTGTTTTTCTTAAGTAATCGGTACCGGACGTTCCTCCATTTTTAACGATACCAACAGCATCTTTAAAATTCATTTTTTTAATGCCCATTAAAAAAATTGGAACGGATTGCCCGGCAGTTTTTTCTGCTGCAGCACCAAGTGTAGTTGTAAACCTGTCAACTTCTTTACTTAAGCCCAATGCTTCTAATGTGTTTAATACTTTACGAATATCTTCAGGAAACAAGGCGTCAATCAAAGTGTTTTTTGAAAATGCCCCTTTTTGGCCTAATACATTTCCGCCAAAAGTACTTCCGATAGAGAGTGCCTCACGTATAGCCTCTTCTGCATCCCTGGCTGATAATAAATTTTTCATACTACTACAACCTGAAAAAAATAGAAGCAATGAAAAAAATGCTATTGAATAAATTCGCTTCATTTATTTTGATTTAAATTTTCGAATTGCCTGTTTTGTAAAATCACTTAATACCAGGTTACCACTGATGGCTGCTCTTTCTAGTAACAGTTTATCCCAATGTTCAGTTCCTTTCCAGAATATTTTTTTCATTGCTGCCATGGCTTCGGGTGATGAATGCGAAAGTGTATCAATCAATCGTTGAATCGATTCGTCCATATTTTCAATTGAGTTATGAACCTCAGCAAACAAACCTTTTCTTTTAGCCCAATCAGCATTGCTCCACATCGTAGCATCTATTGCCAATACACTAAAGGCTGCAATTCCAATTTTTCGTTCAACCGCCGGACCAACAACAAATGGACCGATGCCAACAGCCAGTTCGCTTAATTTTACTTCTGCTCTATCCGTTGCAATTGCATAATCAACTGCAGCTGCAATACCCACACCACCGCCAACACATTTTCCTTGTATTCTCCCAATCACAAACTTTGGGCAAATGCGGATTGCATTTATCACTTTTGCAAAACCACTGAAAAATTCTAATCCCTGTTCCTTCGTTTTTATTTCTAACAATTCATCAAAGGAGGCGCCGGAACAAAAGGTTTTATCTCCGGCACTTCTCAACAGGACGAGTATTGTTTCTGCATCGTTGCCTGCTGCATGAATTGCTTGTGCCAGTTCATTCAAAATGTTACCCGGTAATGAATTGCTTTGAGGGTGAAAGAATTCTATTGATGTAACTCCTTTATGAAATTCAGATTTTACATAACCTTCTGCCATAAAATATTTATTTAATTTTTTTTGCCACCATTGTCAAAATTGTTGCCACACCAGTCACCTCACCAGTTTCATCTATCATTTCTACCAGCCATTTTACAATTCCTTTTTCAATATCATCACCTCTTTTAAAATCTTCCGGGTTGTCAACGATTCTTTTATCATTCGGTAGTTTTTCTTTACAGGTAAACCGAATATAAATTTCGCTACCAGGATAAACAGGTTTCGTAAAACGTAATTCATCAATGCCATAATTTAACAGTACCGGATTTTTTTCATACCCATCCACAAACAAACCAGCTGCAATACTCATAATAAAATAGCCATGTGCTACCTGTTGTTCAAACATGGTCCCGGTAAAATCAGTTGTTTTAATATGCGCATAAAAATGATCGCCACTTAAATCAGCAAACTTATCTATGTCTTCGCTTGTGATTGTTCTTTTATCCGTGATAATTTGATCGCCAATCTGCAGCTCTTCAAAATATTTTGAAAATGGATGTTTGCCCGGGTCTTTTCCAATAGCATTGGGCTGGTAAACATTTGTGATTGCTGTTATCGTTGTTGGCGAGCCTTGCAAAGCGGTTCTTTGCAAATAATGTTTTACACCTCGTATGCCACCCATTTCTTCGCCACCACCGGCACGCCCCGGACCGCCATGCACTAATAAAGGTAATGGTGAACCATGACCAGTGCTTTCTTTTGCACATTCATTATTCAATACTAAAATTCTTCCATGATGTGTG
>JANOFP010000361.1:0-3820 GCA_031413675.1 Bacteroidota bacterium | reverse complement strand
AGAAAATACAAGGCCATTCTGAGTTTAATTGTTGTTTTTACTATATTTTTTCTCAGCTTCTATCTTTCAAAAAGAGATGCAAGAGAGCTAGAGAGATATGGAAAAAAAATAAAAGGAGTTATTTATGAAAAAGCATGGACCAAAAGAGGAACCCGAATTCGATGTTATTTTTTTATTGGGCTTACTGAATATAAAACAGGCGACCAGGTTTACTTGCCACAATCAAAAAAATTATTTGTAGGCGATTCAGCGGATATAATTTATTCAAGCAGAAATCCTAAAATAAATAAAATAGTAAAAGAGAATTAAATAAAACCGAACTCTTTTTTCAAAAACTTCTCCAGCCTTTCGAGCAAAATCAACTGGTTCTTTGCCCTGTCAAAATTTTGTTCAGCATAATTTGTTTTGTAATAAATATCTCCATTCAGGTAATCAGTCATAAACCGCAAAGCCTGCATGTAAATAATAATGATGCCGGCATAATGAATATATTTTTTCTCCGAAGCCGTAAATTGTTTTTCCATCACTGATAAGTAGCCATCTATTATTGCTGAATAGAAATCTTTCCGGATAGTTATATTTTCAAAATCAGTGCTTGTTTCATCTAATGAGCAGGACATGCTGCGAATCATATCCCCCAAATCAGAAAAGAAATAGCCTGGCATGGTTGTATCAAAATCTACAGGACAGATTACTTCACCGGTTGTTTTGCTGAAAAGAATATTGGCAATCTTTGCATCATGGTGCATTACCCTTTTCGGAAATTCTTCTGACTCCGTTATTATTTCATAAAAATTTACATAACGAAATCTTTGTTTTAGCTCATCAATCAGTGGGGTAGCTTTTTGTCTTCGTTCTTTTTGTTCACTTTTTAATGCGTCCTCAAATTGTTGATAACGCAAACTGAGATTATGAAAATCAGGAATTGTTTCTTTCAAAAACACAGCATCTAAATCATGAAATGCCAATGTAAATTCAGCAAATGTCTTTGCAGTTGTCTTTGCCTGCTCAGGGTTTTCTGCAATGTTCAACATTTTTCCTTCTTCTATAAATTCAAAAACCCGCCAGTAATTAAAATCATTATCCCAATAAAGGTCTACATCACCGGGAAAATATTTTGGTTCAGGAATTTTAAAATCAATATCAGATAATTTCAAATGCTGCCATAGTAACTGGTAATTAAGCTGTACGTATTCGGGTTTTTTAAAAACATGATGATTGATACGTTGTAGCAGAAATGAATAATGATTGGTTGTGTTGGTTATCTTAAATGAATTATTGATCAATCCCCCATCAAGTAGTTCAACTATAAACTCATGTAGTGGATTGGCAAATGCATCAAGTGCTTCTTTATAAAATGATTCAGCCATTTTGTAAAATTTTAACTAAGAGAAGAAAAAAGAGAAAAGGAGTTGAAAGAGAAAATTAAAATATTTTTTTACAATATCGAAGAAATTAAAAAGAGGAAAAAAAGAACTAACTCTTTTTCTCTTTCACTCTTTTTTCTTCTCTTAGCTCAATGTACCCTGTCTCCGCGAACAGTCATATTTTTTATTAAGTCTGCTTCAAATACCAGCCATTCTTTCCAGCGTTTTCTTACTTTATCTTTTTTAATATAAAGTTCTGCAAGATTTATAAATAGGGTGTAATGCCCGGCTTCACTCTCCATAAATTTCCGGTAAAATTTTTTCATATAGGCATCATTCAATCCTTCGCTTAATCTTTTAAAACGTTCACAACTTCTTGCTTCAATCAATGCCATGGTGAGTAGTTTATCCAAAAAATTATCCTCTGCACTTCCACCTCTTACCTGAAATTCAAGCAATGCATTCACATATTCATCTTTTCGTTGTTTGCCCAACTTCAGATTTCTTTTTTCGAGTTCTGCCAATACCGCCCTGAAATGCCCCCATTCTTCTGAAACAATCGGAGCAAGTTCTTTTACCAGTTCTTCCCGGTCACTGAATTTTTGAATTAAGGAAATACAGGTAGTTGCTGCTTTTTGCTCACAATATGCATGGTCTGTAAGAATTTCTTCCAGGCTCATTTCTGCAAGGTTTACCCAGCGTGGGTCGGTGGGTAGTTGCAGACCAAGAATGTTTTTTGTGTCTTGAGATAATTGCATGGGTGCAAAAATAAGCGTAAGGCAATTTCTTTAAGCATTGAATTTCAAACTTGAAAATTGAACATTGAGCATTGATTATTGAATATTTTCTTCAAACCTGACCCCATAAATTATTCCCCCATTCCCTTTGCCAAAAAGCGTCATTCCCTTACCTTTGCCGCCAAATAAATTAGGATACAAAAAAATCGGATGACTTTAAAAAATTAAAAGATGCCTCTTACAAAAGAAAAAACAACACAAATTTTCACTGAGTTCGGCGGTAAAGCAACCAATACGGGTTCTATCGAAGGACAAATTGCCCAGTTGACTGAGCGTATCAGCCAGATCAGCACTCACCTTCAGGCAAACAAAAAAGATTTCTCTACTCACCGCGGTTTAATGCAGTTGGTTGGTAAACGTAAACGTTTATTAAACTATTTGCAGAAACATAACCTGACCGGTTACCGCCAGTTGATTGAGAAACTTGGATTAAGAAAATAGGCCTCCTAAATCCGCCAGAGGCGGACTTTGGGAAGAGTCTTTATAATCTGAGTTTGAATTTAAAAATCAAATTTAAAATATAACTATTCCCAATGTTCCTTAAAGGATATTGGGAATAACTGTTTTTAGCCTGCTGTATTTTTCTTCTCATTGGTTTCTTCAATCTCTTGCCGAATAGAATTACAGAATGTACAAGAGTGCGACGCAACAGAAGATGATAGTAGCAATTCAGCCGGGTTCATAAAAAAAAAGAAAATAATATTTTTCAAAATCAATAGTTCTCTTCAAATAAGAAGGCCTTGTGCCTGGAATCTTTCCCCCCGGGGGAATAAGAAGGGGGCTTTAAACTTCAGATTATGTTACAACAACCCATTCGTAAAACATTTGATATAGGCGATGGCCGCATGGTTACTATCGAAACAGGCCGCCTTGCACGCCAGGCTCATGGTGCAGTTACTGTATCTAGCGGCAATTGTATGATACTGGCAACCGTAGTTGCTAATAAAGAACCGAAAGAGGGGCAGAGCTTTTTTCCGCTGTCTGTTGACTATATGGAAAAATTTGCATCGGCTGGTCGCATACCCGGTTCGTTCTTTAAACGTGAATCGAAGATGAACGATTATGAAGTGCTTACTTCACGTTTGATTGATCGTGCCTTACGTCCCTTGTTTCCGGAAGATTATTTATGTGAAGTGCAGGTGCTGATTACATTGATTTCGAGTGACACGGAAGTTATGCCTGATTCAATGGCTTGCCTCGCAGCTTCTGCAGCATTAGCTATTTCAGATATTCCAATCAAAGAAATAATTTCTGAAGTTCGTGTAGCAAGAGTGGAAGGTGAGTTTATCGTAAATCCTACAAGGTCTCAGTTAGAGATTGCCGATTTTGAATTTATGATTGCCGCTACCGAAAAAAACCTGATGATGGTGGAAGGTGAAGCAAAAGTCGGGTTTGAAGAACGGCGCACGAGTGCTTTCGTCGAGGCAAAGCTCAGGGAATTTGGATTCGATGAAGTGGTGGGGGGCGTCGGTGGAACTGGCGTTGTTGGGACGCTTCGCCGCGGTTCAAGCAATCGTGCCATCGCCCTGCGGGCGGATATGGACGCTTTACGAATTGCAGAACAGAATTCATTCACTTATCGATCGCAGACTCCGGGGTTTATGCATGCCTGTGGGCACGATGGCCACACCAGCATGCTTCTCGGCGCAGCGCAGC
>JANOFP010000360.1:0-2942 GCA_031413675.1 Bacteroidota bacterium | reverse complement strand
GATTACGTACTATAACTGGATTTTTCCTCTGGGTTTTGGACTAACCATTTTTACTGTATTGGAAGCTTATGCCTGGCAATTGAAAAAATCGGTGTTGAGCAATTTTTTAAAAGAAACCATGTGGCGTTTATTCACTACAGTTCTGATTGTGTTATTCCTTACCGGTATCATTGGAAGTTTTGATTTGTTTATAAAACTATTTGCATTCACGTATCCCGGTATTGCATTACTCTTATTAATTTACCTCTTATACACACGGCAACTCCATTTCAATTTTACATTTAGCCGGGTTACAAAAAAATTTAAAAACAAAATTCTTACACTTTGCGCATTTGTTTATAGTGGCACAATTGTTTACACTTTGTCCTTTATTTTCGATACACTCATTATTGCTTCTAAATTGGAAAATGCTATGATGATGGTAGGCATTTATACCTTAGCACAAAATTTTGCCACCTTAGTACAGGCACCACAGCGGGGAATTATTTCAGCTGCCATCTCACATCTTTCGCAAGCATGGAAGGATAAGAATATGGAGCTGATACAAAAAATTTATCAGCGTTCATCTATCAATCAACTCATTTTTGCTGCGGGATTGTTTTTGTTGATAACTCTGAATTTTACTGATGCAGTAATTACCTTCAAGTTAAAAGATACTTTTCTACAGGCATTCACCGTTTTTCTTTTACTCGGTGCCACACGGATTGTAGATATGGGTACAGGAGTAAACAGTCAAATCATCGGTACTTCTATTCACTGGCGTTTTGAACTGTTATGCGGTATTATTCTTTTATTGTTGATGTTGCCCCTAAATTATCTGTTGACAGTAAAATACGGAATCGTTGGTCCTGGCATTGCCAATCTTATTTCAATTACAATTTATAATATTATCCGTATTTATTTTTTATGGAAAAAATATAAATTGTTTCCATTCACCATACAATCGCTTTACACAATATTACTTGCTGGAATGAGTTTTATCATTTGTTTTTTTATTTTTAAAACCATGAGTGGATTAATTGGTTTGACGCTCAGAAGTATGGCATTTATTCTCATCTATTCCACTGGAGTTTACTATTTAAACCTTTCTCCAGACGTTAAACCTGTATTGCAAACACTCAGAAAAAGAATCGGATTTTAAATTGATGAAAGTTAATCCGTAGTGGACGAGTACCGGTTTCAACAACTATTTCATCTGCTGGATTTCATATAAAAGCTTTGCGGCATAGGAGCTGTTTAAAATTGCCAATTCATTGTATTTACTTAATGCTTCTTCTTTGTTACCCGTTTTTACAAAACACATTGCTGTATAGAATAAGGCTAGTTCGGGTTTGGGTTTTGCAGATAATGCAGGCTTAAATGCCTTTAATGCTTCGCTGAATTTATTTAAGGAATAGAACGCAAAACCTAATTCAATTGACACCGGCATATTATACGGGTCAATTTCAACCACTTTTTGTAAATAAAAAATTGCACTGTCAAATTTTTCTGATTCATTATAACACCACCCAATCCAATAATTCGATTTTTTATGATTGCTGTCAATCTTCGATGCTTTCAAATAATAATTTAATGCCTGTTTCGGATTGTTTAGTTTTTCCCGGTACAAATCACCTACTGAAACATTGGCAGCAAGATGATCAGGTTTCATCCGTAATGATTCATTAAAATATTTAAGTGCGGAATCAGTTTCATTTAAAGAAATATAAGCATGCCCGGTTTCAAAATAAATACGGTAATCATTTTTTGATAATGAATTCGCTTTCTGTAAAACAGCTAATGCTTCTTTAGGCCGGTTCAACTCATTTAAACACCAACCTTTTTCCAACCAAGCATCGGTAAAATCCGGTTTTAGTTCGATTGCTTTATTTAATAAGGAAAGTACTTCAATGCAATTGTTGCTTTTTTTAAATTCCATTGCTTTATTAAAAATTTCAACAGCATTCGCCTGAGCACTTACCTCGCTTATAAAAAAATAAGAGAGTATTAATAGATTCGCAATTCTTTTCATTGAATAAACCTGCTTGTAAAAATAAAATTAAACTATCTACTTTGATTTCAAGAATTCCAGATTTGCCAGCTTTCCTCTGCCTGATTTACCAGCATTTCATCTCCGTTTTGAATCGATGCCCCCATGAATTCTCCTTTCTCCAGAAAAACTGATTTTACCGGGTTGTAAATTAAATCGAATAAATAATGTTGATTCGTTATGTTGAGGTAGGGTATTGACGGACATTGCTGAACATTCGGTTGCATACCCAATGGTGTAGTATTGATAATAATTTTACACCGGTTGATCGTATGCTCATCAAGGTTATCATAACTCATTTCATTTTTCTGGGGGCTTCTGGAAACAATGATAAAAGGAATTTTGAGTTTGTGAAGAACAAACTGAACCGCTTTTGAAGCACCCCCGGTACCTAACACCATTGCAACGTTATGAAACGGTTTTAGTTTTTTTATAAACGATTTTTCAAATCCTGTAACATCTGTATTATAACCAATCAATTTGCCATCAATAAATTTTATACAGTTACAGGCGCCAATTTTTTTTACAAGTTCCGTTGCTTCGTTTAAGTAGGGAATTACTTTTTCTTTATATGGAATGGTTACGTTCAGTCCTTTCAGGTCAGGATTCTGATCAATGATTTTTTTTAACTCATCAATAGTAGAAACCGGAAAATTCTGGTACCTGCAATTCGTGATATTCTCTTTCTCAAATTTTTCTTCAAAATATTTTTGAGAAAAAGAATGTGAAAGCGGATAGCCAATCAGCCCATATAAATGCATCAAGCTTCTTTTTTATCTAGATAAAGATGGAATGTATCGCCTCGTAATCCAACCCGCATAGTTTCTAATGGTATTACTTCAGTAGGTGCAATATTTCCCAGGTTTACATTGCACCCGATTAATTCGATAAAATAAAGTTGTTGCGCTTTTTG
>JANOFP010000359.1:0-12391 GCA_031413675.1 Bacteroidota bacterium | reverse complement strand
TGCCTTGTGGTATCTTTCCAAAATTGTGTTCCATCTGTGTAAGCTTTAAGCCATCTTCTTTTTTTGCAACAGGTGCAGCTACTAAAGCAGGTACAGCAACTTTTGCATCATGATTATGACCCTCATGGCCAGCTTGTGCGCCTGCAATAAAGCAGATGAATAAAATTGGGATTAAGGCAAATATTTGTTTCATTTTGGAATTTTTGAATATCAAATTTACGGTAAAGATGTTTATTGTGCAACAGAGGTTGCAAAATAAAATGGGGAAATTATCGGGTTAATTGTGAAACTGATTCCATTATATTTGCCCATGCCTGAAACCGTAATTGCGAATATGTCTACGGCGGAACAACTTTCGTTCGATATTTTTCGAATGCAAGTACTTCATGATTATAAGATGGCATGCATAAGCCGGGAAACCAGTTTATTGGGGCGTAAAGAAGTCTTGACGGGTAAAGCAAAATTTGGAATTTTTGGAGATGGTAAAGAAGTGGCCCAGGTAGCAATGGCCCGTTTTTTTAAACCCGGAGATTTCCGTAGTGGTTATTACCGGGATCAAACTTTTGCATTTGCTACCGGGCTTACGAATGTCGAACAATATTTTGCTCAGCTCTATTCAGATCCCGATATTAATAACGATCCTTTTAGTGCGGGCAGGCAAATGAATGCACATTTTGCAACACCCAATACAACTTCTACAGGAGAATGGGCTGACCTGGTAAATAGTAAAAACAATATTGCCGATATGGCTCCCACCGCGGCACAGATGCCGAGATCAATAGGATTATCTCTAGCTTCAAAAACATTTCGGTCGGTACCCGCATTAAAAAAATTTTCAAACCTTTCTGATAATGGAAATGAAGTTTGTTTTACAACGATTGGTGATGCATCCACAAGCGAAGGACATTTTTGGGAAACAATAAATGCAGCTGGTGTTTTGCAAATTCCGCTTTGCGTCTTTGTTTGGGATGATGGCTTCGGAATTTCTGTTCCTAAAAAATATCAAACAACAAAATCATCTATTTCCGAAATACTACAGGGTTTTCAAAAAACAGATGACAGTAATGGATTAAATATTTATAAAGTAAAAGGATGGGATTATGCGGGTATGTGTGAAGTATTTGAAGAAGGCGTAAGAATCGCTAGAGAAAAACACATACCCTGTCTTTTTCATGTTGAAGAAATTACACAACCACAAGGACACTCCACGTCGGGAAGTCATGAAAGATATAAAACACCTGAGCGGTTGGAATGGGAACGGGAATTTGATGGCAACAAGAAAATGCGTGAATGGATTATTTCAAATGATCTTGGTTCTGATGACGAACTGAGTCAATTAGAAGTTGAAGCAAAGAAAGAAGTACGAGATGGAAAAAATACTGCGTGGGAAAAATATTTAGCACCCATAAGAACGCAGGTCATACGAACAGTTGAATTAATTCAAACCCTGGTTGCTTCTTTACCGGCAAATGCTGCAACACTTCAAAAAATTTCAAAAGAACTTTCTTCTAACCGTGAACCCATGCGGCGGGAAGTGATGAAGGCATTGAAAGACGTAATTGATATTGCAGGTGATACTGATGCAGCATTTTGGACAAAAGATTATTACAATGATTTATTGAATGAAAGTAAATCTCTGTACAGTTCTCATTTATATAATGAAGGCGAAAAATCTTCAATCAATACAGAAGAGATTAAAGCAACGTATGGTGAGAGGGCACCACTCATTAATGGGTATGAGATTTTAAATAAATATTTTGATCAACTATTTGAAAGCAATCCTAAAGTAGTTGCCTTTGGTGAAGATGTGGGATTTATAGGCGATGTAAATCAGGGATTCAGTGGTTTGCAGGCAAAACATGGTAAGGATCGGATTTTTGATTGTGGTATTCGTGAACTTACAATAATGGGTCAGGGTATTGGCATGGCCTTTCGGGGCTTGAGGCCTATTGCTGAAATTCAATACGTAGATTATTTATTATACGGCTTACAGCCATTGAGCGATGATGCCGCAACACTTCATTACAGAACAAAAGGAAAACAAAGTTGCCCGATCATTGTAAGAACAAGAGGGCATCGTTTAGAAGGGATCTGGCATAGCGGATCGCCAATGGGTATGATTATAAATTCGCTACGCGGCATGGTAGTTTGTGTGCCGAGAAATATGGTACAGGCAGCTGGTATGTATAATACGTTATTAAAAGGAAATGATCCTGCCCTCATGATTGAGTGTTTGAATGGATACAGGCTGAAAGAAAAATTACCATCCAATCTTTCAACTTTTACTGTTGCGTTGGGTGTGCCAGAAATTGTAAAAGAAGGGAATGATATTACAATTGTAACCTACGGCTCTACATTGCGTGTTGTGCTGGATGCTGCAGACACGTTGGAAAAACAAGGCATCAGTTGTGAAGTAGTGGATGTGCAGACACTTTTGCCATTTGATATTCATCATAAAATTTTAGAGTCGCTGAAAAAAACAAATCGCATCGTTTTTATAGATGAGGATGTACCGGGTGGCGCTGCAGCATACTTGTTTAATAAAGTGATGGAGGAACAAGGCGGTTATAAGTATTTGGATGTGTCACCAAGAACGATAACAGCTAAAGCACACCGTCCATCTTATGGTAGTGATGGTGATTATTTCAGTAAGCCGAATGCAGAGGAAATTGAAGCGGTGATAGCAGCCATGATGAAAGAATAAGATACACAACTACCTTTTTTTAGTTGAACAAGCTGAAAAGTATAGAATAACTTACGATTCATTTTTGATTAGTAGCATAATCAAATTTATTAACACAAACACGATTAATTTAGTTATGAATTTTACTCTGTATCAAGTGGATGCTTTTACCAACACCCTATTTAAAGGAAACCCTGCGGCAGTTATTCCATTAGAAAAATGGATTGATGATGCGTTAATGCAGCAAATTGCAATGGAAAATAATTTAAGCGAAACGGTTTTCTTTTGTCAGTCATCTTTGCCAGAAGTTGATTATGATATCCGTTGGTTTACACCCGAGTTGGAAATAAATCTTTGTGGTCATGCTACACTGGCATCTTCATTTATTTTATTTAATTATCTCGATTTTAAAAAAAATAAAATTTATTTTCATTCAAAAAGCGGAAGGCTGGAAGTAGAAAAAATGGGTGATGTTTTCAGAATGGATTTTCCAAGCTGGCCTCCGCAAAAAATAAATGACTATCCTGAAGGTTTGCAAAAAGCATTGGGAGTAGATGAAATAGTAGGCGTATATAAAAATCGGGACTTGATTGTTGAACTGCAAGACGAAAAAGCTGTAAAAAATTGCAAACCTGATTTTAGTCTATTAAAACAAATCGGTGAGAAAGTCATCATTACTGCTCCCGGCAATACTGCGGATGAAGTTGATTTTGTGTCGCGTTTCTTTGCTCCCTCCGCTGGTATCAATGAAGATCCTGTAACCGGGTCATCCCATTCGCAGTTGATTCCTTTCTGGGCAGAAAAGCTGAAGAAAAAAAGATTACTGGCAAAACAAGTGTCGGCACGTGGTGGTGATCTTCTATGTGGCTTGTGGGGCGATAGAGTAACAATGGCAGGGCAATGTGTTTTTTATATGAAGGGAGAAGTGACAATTGATAATTGGCAATAATAAATTATTCTTATTAATCAATAAATCTCTCTTTTAAATCCTTCGTTGGAATCATACACTCTTCTTTTTTACCAAACCATTTGTACCTGTTTTTTGATATCCAGTTATAAACTCCGTCACGTATAAATTTTGGAAAAATAATAAAACCATAAAGCAAATTCCACCCACCACCCAAATGTTTAAGCATACGCAATGCTCCGGTACTGCGGGTATAAATATTATCGTTCTCAAATAAAATTAAAGTATTAAAGTTTTCTGCGGGCATTTTATGCATTTTTAAAAACTCCTGCCCAAAATTTCCCTGTAATGAAGCAAAACGAAATTGTTTCTTTTTATCCCGCTTAATAATAAACTGAACGCTGCTGTTGCAGAGATTGCAAACGCCGTCGAACAAAATAATTTTAGAGGTAAAAATTGCCATAGTATAAAGATAAACGTATCTTAGAGTCAGGGGTATTAAAATTATAGTTTAATTTTATTCGAACTATTATCAAAAAAACGATTATGAAAAAAACAATTCAATTTTTTGTTCTTGCAATATTGATGTTAAATATAAAAAGTAAAAGCTTTGCGCAACCATTCAATCTTGATGATAGAATCGTACCTACTGAACTAATCTTAGTGGATTATAAAAAAGACGATACACTACGAAGAGGAAAAATTAATATTACAGAAGTAACTCAGAACAAAGACACTTCTTATTATTTTGTAAAAGGATTGAGTATGTATTCGCCAGTTTATTTTGGTCTTACTACAAAAGCTGAAGCTGGTAACATTAAAGTAAGTCTTTGTAAAGACAACTGGCATAAAGCAGAACAAAACGGAGAAACAGGTGAGAAAGGACACTGGCAGGCAAACTTTAAAACAGAAGGTGATTTTGGAATTATGGTAATTGCCAATAATAAACCGGCTGATTATTCAATAATAGTCTGGACGGGTAATGAAGCAAGAGATGTTGGAATAACCGATCCGGTTAAAGATGCAGATGCTAAAGTAAGTAGTGGTAAAAAAGGAAATTTTCTGAAAGATAATTTCATGTATATCATTATCGCTTTACTGGTAGTTATTATCGGAATCTTATTTTTTAAAATGAAAAAAAAATAATTATGAAAAAGTTATTCTTAACATTCAGTTGTTTTAGTTGTTTAACTTTTTTTGCACAAAACCCAGGCGATGCCGACGTTGTAAGGCAAATGGGCGAAGATGATGTAGCCCGTGCAGAAGAAGCTGGCAATAATACTTCAAATGCAGCAAGTGCCATCGGTGATGCAATCGGACATTTTAATACCGTAATGGGATTGTATGGTAGTGCGCAGGATTTGTTTAATAACTCACGGGCACTGGCCAATGGTGAATGTTCACCGGATTTTGCAACTAGTGATAATGCAATGATGCCATCTAACTGCCGTCGAAATAGTGAATGCGGCGAATGTTACCGTAGCGCAATGGGGCAATTGAATTTTGTACGCCGTCAGTTGGGAAGATTGGGGTGTATTTATCAAAACACAAAAAATTTTAATAATGCAGCAATTGCATTTGGCGATAATGCAAGCGGTATTCATGCCGTAACCGGATTAGCCTGGCAGTATGCAAGAGCAGATATTACACAAACCTTTAATCATTTTAAAGGAACATATGATCGGAAATACATTGATATGATTGGTTCGTTGGAAAATGCCTTAAAAGCAATTGACCGATGCGAAAGTCAATATGGTCAGGATGGTTGGTTTCAGCGTTCAGGATTTATCTACCTGGAATTTTTAAAAGATAAATACAGAAGAAACGATTAACTAAAAGCAAGTGTGCAAACATTAATAATGCTGTTGGAAATTCTGTATTGAATTTATCTGCAGCATTTTTTATTATTACCCAAATATGTAATTGTCCTGTTTGTTTTTATTTCAGATATTTGATAGATAAAACAACTCATAAAATGAAAATATTTTACACTCTCTTACTCTCTGTTCTGTTTATTGCATGTAACAGTACTGAAGATTCTCCTAAGACAACCACTGCTGATTCACCCAAAACCGAATCCGCAGTTTCCAATGCAGGAGCCTGTTCCAAAATGATATTTTTTCAAAAAGGTGCCGAAGTTGAGGCAACAAGTTATAATGCTGAAGGCAAAGAAGTTTCTAAACAGCTTACAAAAATTTTGGATGTAAGAAATGAAAATGGAGTTACTGTAGCCGATGTGGAAGGAACTGACAGGCTGAATAACGGGGAAGAAAAACCAGCAATGCATTACAGTTATAAATGTGATGGCGATAAAATTTATTTTGATATCGCTTCCATGTTCCGCTCAGAAAAAAAAGATGGCGATGTCGGTTTCCAATCAAGCACAATCGAATACCCGATTAATTTAAATGAAGGAGAATCACTTCCTGATGTTACCGGTGTGATGCGTTCTGAAAAAGATGGCAAGACCAGTGAGATGAAATATCATTTTAAAGATCGTAGAGTAACTGCTAAAGAAGAAATAACCACACCTGCCGGAACATGGAATTGTTATAAAATAAGTAATACAGTTGAAGTGGAATTAGACATTCCCGGTATGGATGAAAATTCAAAACGGATAATGAAAGAAATGCAAAGCAAAACGAAAAACGAAACGGTTACCTGGTTTTCGCCTGAATTTGGAATTGTAAAAATGGAGATGTATTTGAATGGTAAACTGTCCACCCGAAATGAAGTAACTGCTTTTAAAAAATAAAATGAATAAGATATTTTTTTCAATAATTATTTTTTTATTCGGAATTATTAATCTGAATGCACAAGCTGGCAAATATGCCGGCTCGAAAAAAGCATTGGTAGGTAAAATATATGACCGTGATATGCCAGGATTAAAACAATGGGAAGCACTCGGCGGCAGTGTCATTAATGAGCTTAACGAGCCGGAGTTATTTTTAGTTGATATTTTCCGAAGAGGTTCAACACGGCTGATCGTTTTTACCATTCAGGAAGATACGGCTGTGCAGGAGTATAAAATAATTGATGTGGTAGAAGTAAAAAGCGTATTAACTACACAGGAAATAAAAACCGGGATATGCCGGCTGAGCAAAAAAGACAATTCATTCGTTGTAGCACTTGTTAAGCCCCGTAATATTCAATACAACAAGGCAATTAAAGCCTGGCGTTTAAACAGGGATAAGAGACGGGTGGAAATTGTATCAGCACCTACGGTTGACTGCCTTCAGGAAGCTTTTGACGAATAATTAATACTCTAAAAAAATTAACCATGAGACAGTTATTTATTTTATTCTTCGTTTTACTAACCTGCGATTTGTTTTCACAGATTAATCCAAAAGATTTAAAAAAGGTTAACCCAATACTGAGAGATAAAGTATCACCAATAATTCAATTAAACCTCAACAATAGTTTTTATATCCTTGATGCTGGTGGAAGAAGAATCTGGGCAGCAAATTCACGAAGTGAAAATGTTGTGATGGTGAATTGTTTTTCTGATGATAAAAATTTGAGATGGGACTTTGTTTCCAATGGCGATGGAACCTATACTATCAGTTCTCAGTTTGGTACAAATAAAAAATTGGTGTATGAAAAAACAAATATTCGTCTTCCGGGACCTACCGGAATTTCCGGTTCGCCTTCAGGCCAGGATGGTTTTTATGTAAGGCAAAATCCGGTAACCACAACCGCCATAACTGTTAATACAAAATGGCGATTGAATTTAATTCGCAATGATTTATTCTGGTTGGTTTTTGAAAACAGAACAGATTCGTTTCAAATGAAAACTATTTATACCAGGGATATTCCGCTGCATCCCATAAGTTTTTCTTTTAATAACTTAACCGGGTGGGAGCAGAGCAGCGTTACTGCTATTTCTAAAGTATTGGCATTTGACGGTCAGCCTTCTGGTGTAAATCATATTCCTTTTTATTCCAGTCCTGTAGTTCCTGCAATGCCTCTCGGCGGAAGTTATTGGAAAAGTATTGAGGACAATTTTTTTGCTTTTTCTACAAAAACAGATGACCGGTTTATAAATACTGCACGACCAGGCAATAATCGCTGGCAAGCCCCAGATGAATTGAGAAGGGGGATTTTAACAAGTCAGCCATTTGTAATCTGTTCAGAAAAAATAACTTTCAAAATTGCAGGTACAGAAAATTCAAATGATATAAAATTTGAATTCCTTCAAAAAATAAATGCTGCAGAAGCAGGTTCTGTATCATTCCCCGACGGTCATTACCGCCTTGTGCAATCTTTTACCGGACATAATAATGATATTGCCCGGATGATAATTGTAAACACAAACGAACAATATTTTAAAGTATGCCGTTTCAGAATAACAGACAATTCAACTACAGGCCATATAATAATTGATAATATTGATTTGGTTTTTACTGGCCAGCAAATGTCCGATCCCATACCACGAAGCCCTGTTATTCCTTCGGTAGCAAAACCAATTTGGGGAGCCATTGATATGCATACACACCCCATGAGTTATATGGGAATGGGTGGTAAACTGATGCATGGAAGATTAGATGGTAACGCTTCCACGGCACTTGGAAACTGTAATTGCATACATGGCGGATGGGGTACAGATAATACTTGTGGAAATTATTTCAGGGCAGAAATTGTAAATATGATAGATGAGCATTATGATAAAGTAAGCAGAAGAAGAATAGAAGATATACAGGTTCCGCATAGCGATCATCCGCACCAGGGATTTCCTAATTTAACTGATTGGCCTGCACAAAACAGTATGACCCATCAGCAAATGTGGTACGAATGGATGAGAAGGGCCAAAGATGGTGGGTTAAAATCAATCATAGCACTTACTGTGAATAGTGAAGTATTAGGCAGGGCATTGGGCGGAGATGAACCCATTGATGATAAAACAAATGCAGACAGGCAAATTGATGAACTATTAGCTTTTGTCAACAGGCACAGAGATTTTTTAGATACTGTAACAAATTCTGCCAGGATGAGACAAGTAATAAATGAAGGTAGAATGGCTGTAATAATCGGAATGGAAATAGATAATATTGGAAATTTTTATCAAAACGTATCCGTGACCAATGCGCAAATACGAAATGAAATTACCCGGTTAAAAAACAGGGGTGTACGATATATATTTCCCATACATGTTACAGATAATAAATTTGGTGGATCCGCAGTCTATAAAGAATTATTCAACTACAGTAATAAATATGCAACCGGCCAACCCATTACCGGCACTGTACCTGTAGAATTATATCCACCTGTTTTACCGGGTCATTTATTTAATGTAGAAACCGCACCTGATAGAAATATAACATTCCGGTTAGAAGGCAGGGTAATGTCTGCGATGACAAGATTGAGACCATTGATTGAATTGATAGATGCCGGTGGTTTTCCAATACTTCCGCCGCCATTAGATATACCATCGCTGGCAATAAAACCGATTATAGATCCCATACTATTGGCTTTACGATTTTCGCAACAATATCAATTAGCCAAAAAAATATTTCTTGATCGTCATCCTGAATTGGCAACGTATGACAGAATTGTGCGCAGCTCAACGGATCCCGGCGGGCATAGAAATGTTTTAGGATTATCAGAACAAGGTGTTTTTGCTGTTATGGAAATGATGCGCCAGGGATTAATGATTGATATCGATCATGCTTCCGAAAAATCAGTAAACGACATGTTGCGAATTGCCTCTTTAAATGACTATCCGGTTAATTCCGGACATAACGGTTTAAGAGGAAGGGGCGACAATGAAAAAACAAGAACCCGGGGACAATTAGATACGATAAGTAATTTGGGTGGAATGTTTGGGATGGGTTGGGAGAATCAAAATCCAAATCAATTTTCATTGAACTATGGAACACATTTATCAGCAATGGGTGGAAAGAATACTGCATTCGGGTCAGATATTGATGGATATGCAGCTACACCGAGGAAACCGGTAAATGCTTCAAAATTTATAAACTATACTAACAGAAGTCTTCCTGATTTTTTATCAACCTGTACGATGGCAGGCAGCACAAGAACCTGGAATTACAATACAGAAGGTATGGCTCATATGGGCTTATACCCGGATTTTTTTGAAGCGTTAAAAAAAGACGGAATTCCCATGTCAACTTTAAATCAACTTTTTTTATCATCAGAATACTTTGTAAGAATGTGGGAGAAATGTGAACGACGGGCACCGTTTGTTGGTAGATAATAAAATAATTGGGCTTGTAATTATTTAATTTTAATATCCAAACTACCTAGATTGGGCATTCTTATTTCTCTATAAAACCAATTAACATGAAAACTAAAATTTTAATTTTACAATTTCTTGTCATTACATTCAACATTCTATTAAGTTCTGAAAATACATTTGCACAAATTACTCCGTTACCCAAAAATGTAACCAACCAAAACAAATTGCCGGTGCCTGCTAAACCGTTAGTAAAAAAAGATTCGGCGAAATTTGTTGCGGTGGCACCAACAGTAACTGCCAACACCACAATAGCCACAGCCGATCAATTGTTTTTAAGCAATGGATCATTTTTAGTTCGTACGCAACGTGACTACCGCTATCTTACTTATTTAAATCCCAGTATTCCCGAAGGAAGGGTTGCAGTTATTTGGGAGTACATCGCAAGCCCTCAACAGCAATTATGGAATTTTATATTACAACCAGGGGGTTATTATAAAATAAAATCTGAATCAGGATTATTTCTCATGTCAACAAAAACTGCCGGTGGCGGATATGTTACCGCTATTCGAGCCGGGGAGAATACGGATAATTTTTTATGGCAACTGGAAGAGGCGCCCAATGATTATTATTATATAAAATCAAAAGCAGGGATATTTCTTGAATTGAAAGTTGCGCCAATAACAGATGGCTCTTTCATTTCAATGTCCGCAACTGCTGATGGAAGTGCAAATAAAAAATGGCACCTTATAAAAATGACTAATGATGGCCGACGGCTTACTGCATTCAACCCGGAAAGAAATGGGTTCCGGTTTATTAATACTTTTAATGGAGAAGATTTTATTCGATGGGGAGGCTTATGCGGAGGAATGGTTTATACTGCATTGGATTATTTCCGAAACAGGATACCTGTGCCCACACAATCGTATACACCTGCCAATGCAACTACACTTCAATCTTATGTTTATCAGCGGCAACAACATTCTATGTGGAATGTAAATGATAAATGGTCTGAACTGGAAGTGGCTTACCGTGTAAGAACAGGAGAAATATTCCGATGGGGAATTCAGGGCTCAGGTGGCGGTCGTTTGGAAGAATTAAAAAATGCAATTGATGCCGGAAGATCAGTACCCATTGGATTGTTTGGAGGAGAGGTGCCAAGTATTAATGGTGGTAGTGGCGGCAATCATGTTGTGCTTGCTATGGGCTATACTTTAGGCAGGTACCGTGGCGATTTTAACGGGCACCCCGGGGAGTATAAAATTTTTGCTTACAACCCCAATGAAGGAAACAGAATGACAACTTTGGTACCCAATATGGATGGTCAATGTTATTTTGAAATAGAAAGTGGAAAAGTATGGCGAACATATTTCGTAAACAATAAATATGACAATGAGCATATTCCTCCACGGGATTTGCCTAACTATCCTGAAGGCGAGCCGGAAGGAAGTATTCGTCATTTGTATGCCTGGTTTAAAACTGGCGGCGATGATTTAAGAGGAGCAAATATGCACGGCAATGACAATGTAAGTATAACTATACAATACACTGATGGCACCACTCAGGCTTTTTCCAATGTAAATAATTCGGCAAGATGGGTTGATAATAGCCAGAACACAATACACCTCGCATTAAACAGGCCGGTTAGAAAATCGGATATCAGGCATTTTATGATCACCACTTCATTTGGAAGTGATATGTTATTTAGTGATGACTGGAACCTGGATGGTTTCAGAGTCACCAATGGTGCAGGGGGTATTACTTTTGCTCAATCTGTAGCTTCCCCAGGTTCATACATCTTCAGGTTTTCAGGAGATCAACGTTTTCTTCGGCATGTAGTTCGGGTACAATGATAAAATTCGATTAATATTTTACTCAGATAGAAAAAACTATTTAATGAAAATAAAAACTTATCTGACTGCGACTACTGCTTTTTTATAATCATCCCATATTATGAAACACCTTTTGTACATCCTCATCCTGTTCTAATTTTTCAATCAGCTTACTTATATCAGCGGCTTGCTCATCATTTACCGGTACGGTTACTGTTGGTATCCATTCCAGTTCTGCAGTAATAGGTACAATGCCTTTATCTTCTAATGCTTTTTGCATATTTCCAAAATCAGTAAAGCCGCAACGCACAACTAAAATATTATTACCATTTTCGTCCGTGCTGTCTCCTAACTCTTCTAAGCCAAAATCGATTAATTCCAATTCCATATCATCAGCACTCAATCCTTCCGGTTTCAATTTAAACACACCCATTTTCTTAAACTGAAAAGCCACACTGCCGCTGTTACCCATCGCACCATGCCCTTTTGTAAAAACGGATTTTACATTCGCCACCGTTCTCACATGGTTATCCGTCGCTGTTTCTACCAACACCGCCACGCCATGCGGTGCATAGCCTTCATATAAAATCTCATCATAGTTTACCAACTCTTTTCCCTGTGCCCTTTTTATGGCAGCTTCCACACGGTCCTTTGGCATACCCACACTGCGGGCATTTTGAAAACAACGGCGCAGCGCAGCATTTTGCCCGGGATCAGGTCCGCCAGCTTTTACTGCAATAATAATTTCCTTACCAATGCGGGTAAAGTTCTTCGCC
>JANOFP010000358.1:0-3230 GCA_031413675.1 Bacteroidota bacterium | reverse complement strand
CACATTGGCAAATTTGCACATTGGCATATTGTTTAATGAATCACACTCTCTTCAAACTTTACTTCTTCCAAACCATTTTTTTTACGATAATCGTTCACAGCTGCTTTAATAGCATCTTCTGCCAGAACCGAACAGTGAATTTTTACAGGTGGAAGATTAAGCTCCTCTACGATAGTCATATTATCAATCTTAATTGCCTCGTCAATATTTTTTCCTTTCAGCCATTCTGTTGCAAGAGATGATGAAGCAATAGCTGAACCGCAACCAAATGTTTTAAACTTAGCATCTTTAATAGTACCAGTTGCTTCATCCACTTCGATTTGCAGACGCATAACATCGCCACATTCCGGTGCACCCACCAGTCCGGTGCCAACATTGCTTTTCGTTTTATCCAGCGTACCTACATTTTGTGGGTTCTGGTAGTGTCCGAGTACTTTTTCTGAGTATGCCATGATATTTAATATTTAAGATGTAATATTTAATAATATAAAACCCTTCACTTAATCTATCTCTTTTCTTCAATCAAAAATCAAAAATCTAAAATTTTAATGATGCGCCCATTCAATGCTTTCCATATCTATGCCTTCTTTAAACATTTCCCAAAGCGGACTCATTTCTCTTAACTTAGTTACCGTTTTTGAAACTGCTTCTATTGTATAATCAATCTGATCTTCTGTTGTAAATCTTCCTAAACCAAAACGCAATGAACTGTGTGCCAAATCATCTCCCAAGCCTAATGCTTTTAAAACATAAGAAGGTTCTAAGGATGCAGATGTACAAGCAGAGCCAGACGAAAGTGCAATGTCTTTATTAAAACCCATCAGCAATCCTTCGCCTTCCACATATTTGAAAGAAATATTTGTAACATGTGGTAAACGATATTGTTTGCTTCCATTTATATAAGCTTCTTCAAGCTTCATCAATCCATTTTCTAATTTATCACGCAGCACACTCAATCGTTTTGCATCAGCTTCCATTTCATTCATGGCAAGTTCACATGCTTTTCCAAAACCAACGATGCCCGGAACATTTAATGTACCGCTGCGCATTCCTCTTTCATGACCACCGCCATCCATTTGTGCAGTTACTTTCACTCTTGGATTTTTTCTACGAACATATAATGCACCAACCCCTTTTGGCCCGTACATTTTATGTGCAGTCATTGCCAGTAAATCAATTCCATCTTTATTTACATCCACCGGAATTTTACCGACAGCTTGAGTTGCATCTGTAAAAACAAGTACGCCATGCTTTTTTGCAATTACACTTATTTCTTTCATCGGCATTACTGAACCAATTTCATTATTGGCATACATAATGGCAATAAGAATTGTAGTTGGCTTTATCGCCGCTTCTAATTCCACCAAATCAATTAGCCCGTCATCATTTACTTTCAGATAAGTTACTTCGCCACCTTCTTTTTCCACATGTTTACAAGTATCCAGTACAGCTTTATGTTCGATGTTGCAGGTGATGATATGATTGCCCTTGCTGGCATACATTTCAAAAACACCTTTAATAGCCAGGTTGTCTGCTTCAGTAGCTCCTGAAGTAAAGATAATTTCTTTAGGATCGGCGCCAATCAGTTTGGCAACTTGCTCACGAGCATTGTCAACTGCTCCTTCTGCTTCCCATCCAAAAGGATGATTGCGGCTTGCTGCATTTCCAAAGCTATTTGTGAAATATGGAACCATCGCATCTACAACTCTTGGGTCACAGGGAGTTGTAGCATTATGATCTAAGTAAATTGGGAGTTTTAACATGCTTCTTAAATTATCGTTTCAATTGTTACAAAATTACCTCAAACATTCCCATTCTAAAGGCTATTCTGCCTCTTTACTGCTAATTTTACCAAAATCGTAAAACCCTTTAATTAAGAAACTTAGAAACATGGAAAAAGTAGAACATATTGGGATTGCAGTTAAAAGTTTAACCGGTTCTGTACCATTGTTTGAAAAACTGTTGAATAGAAAGTGTTATAAAACTGAACTAGTGGAAACTGAGATGGTAAATACTGCTTTTTTAAAAACCGGAGAAACAAAGATTGAACTTTTGGAAAGCACAGACCCCGATGGAATTGTTGCCCGTTTTATAGAAAAAAAAGGAGAGGGACTACACCATATAGCTTTTGAAGTTGAAAATATTGAAGCTGAAATGGAACGACTAAAGAAAGATGGATTTGTGTTGCTCAGTGACAAGCCCAAACCTGGTGCTGATAATAAGTTAGTGTGTTTTCTTCATCCTAAATCTACAAATGGAATACTGATTGAATTGTGTATGGAGAAGAAATAGTTGTAAAAAACTATTCGGTTTCTTCAGATATTGAATCAGAATTAACGATCCCCAGTTTTTCAACTGCAGATTGAGCGGCGATCTGTGAAGCATCTTTTTTATTAAAAGCTTTCCCTTCTGTAATTTTTCTTCCGTCTACTACGGCTGCAATTGTAAAAAGACGGCGACCGTTCTCTATCTTTTCTTCAACAGTTTCAAACTCCAGTACTTTGCCATTTTTATTTGCCCAGCCATATAATCTGTTCTTATGGTTTATCTCCAGAATCTCCAGGTCATCAATAAACATATGAGGAAGGATAATTCTCTCCGTCACCCATTTACTTGTTTTTTTATAACCAAGGTCAAGAAAAATGGCACCTACCAAAGCTTCTAATGTATTACCAAAGATCTGGCTCACTTTTAAAGACCCGTCTGATTTATTAAACAAGGTGATCTTCTTTAGTCCCATACGAATGGCTATGTCATTTAATTGCTGACGGTTCACCATTTTACTTCGCATTTCAGTAAGGAACCCTTCTTCCCGATATGGATATCGCTTGAAAAGATAATCCGCCACCATTGCACTAAGAACAGCATCGCCTAAATACTCCAGCCGTTCATTATTTTCATCTGCATTTTCTCTGACTGACCTATGCGTAAGAGATGTTTTATATAAAGCAGTATTACCGGGGCTGAAACCCAGAACATATTTTAACTGCTTCTTAAATGAAGCTCCTTTTTTATCCTTAAAGAGAGTTTTAAAAAAATCCACAGACAGAAAGCTACTAAATTTTGAGTTAAGATTTAAAGTTGAAATTCCGGATAATAAATTTCAAAAATAAAATCACAAATTCCAAATAAATCTAAATGCTAATGGATTAAAAAATCTTTGTTGGAATTTGGAAATTGTATTTTGGAATTTTCTAATGGTATTTTTTTACAATCACACAAGCATTATG
>JANOFP010000357.1:0-2124 GCA_031413675.1 Bacteroidota bacterium | reverse complement strand
CTAATGGAGGCAGCAAGAATTTCTGTTTCAAAACCCTGGATGGTATAAATATGAGAAATCTGCTCGATCAGCTCAACACCATCCCAGCCACTATCATCTATACGACCAATAAACGGCGAAACGTATTTAGCACCGGCTTTTGCACAAAGTATTGCCTGACCTGCCGAAAATACTAATGTGCAATTTGTAGCAATCCCATTATCAGTAAACCATTTAATAGCTTTCACCCCTTCTTTAATCATTGGCACTTTTACAATAATATTTTTATGAATGGCTGCTAATTTTTTTCCCTCTGCAACCATACCATCAAAATCGGTAGATAAAACCTCTGCACTAATATCACCATCCACCATTTCACAAATGGCTTTGTAATGATTCATTATTGCGGCTTCACCTTTAATACCTTCTTTTGCCATTAAGGATGGATTGGTGGTAACACCATCCAGAATACCTAACTCGTTAGCCTCTTTTATCTGAGCAAGATTTGCTGTGTCGATGAAAAACTTCATAATTATTTCAAATTTTAAATTGCAAATTTCAAATTTTACAGTCTTGATTTTGTGGTAACAAGCGACTTAGCAAGAATTTTGCATAACTCCACGCCTTCTTCCATCAAAAGTGATAATTTTTCTTTTTTAATTAATTGCAGATCAGAAATTGTTTCAAGCCAGAAAACTGATTCATCCAGTTCCTCAAACGATATCCCAAGCTTTGAACTGAACATCTTTTTGCTATATGCCTTACAAGCTGACCTGTAATTAGCAGCCGCTGAAAATGCTGCTCTTAATATTTGTCCTTTTATAATATTTGCTTCCGGAGAAGCTGGTAAAAATTTTGTGAGTTTTACAACTCTGTAAGCAAACTGTTTTAATCTGTTTAATAATTCCTCACTATCCATGTTCCGTCAATTTGCAATTTAAAATTTTCAATTTTAAATAAAAAACCGGCAGGCTACTTACATCGCACCGCTCAACCACCTATCCTTGCTGCCTTCCGGCTCTGGGGAGGTTCAGTAGGAGCTGGTCGTGCAAGACCTGCCGGCTGCAAATATAAGGGTATCGATATTTCAAATTGAATATTGAATATTTAATATTTAAAAACAAACCCGTTTTTGAATTATAGATTCGATAGGGATAGATAAGGGGATCATTTTTTCAACCGTATTTCTAAATGAATACAGAGAATGGTAACTTACCGTAATGAAACCTTTAGTAACGCTAAAACCATTTCTGCACAAGAGTGGTGAAAAGATTGGGATTTATTTTGAAAATTATGAATCCATCAATACGATTATAAGAAAAAATGCGGGAGCCAAATGGAGCCAGACAGGCAAATGCTGGTATGTACCTATGAGCCAGGACGCATATACTAAATTGCAAAATGCATTAAAGGAAAAAGTAAAATTTGATATAAGTGAATTAAAAAAACATTTGGATGCAAAAAAGAAACCGGCACGCCTGACTCCAGCAAAAACAATTGTCCGAAAGGACTCCTTCGGAGTAAAAATAAACCAGACATTACCAGCAAGGCAAGTACAAACTCAAGGTTTAAAAATACAAGGAACTATCGCAGACATAAACAAACATGTGTTGCCTGCTATGCAGCAGCTTCTGAAATTAAAAGCCTATAGTTCTTCCACAATCCGTACCTATCTGAATGAGATGGCACAACTGCTGCAAACGATAAAAGAAATACCTGCTGATGAACTGACACCTGAACTGTTGAAACGCTACCTGGTGTACTGTTATGATAAACTGCAACTGAAAGAAAATACACTGCACAGCCGCATCAATGCTATGAAATTTTATTATGAGCAGGTATTAAAAAGAGAAAAATTTTTCTGGGAAATTCCAAGACCCAAGAAACAATTTATACTCCCCAAGGTTTTAGGTGAAGATGAACTTGCCCGGTTATTTAATTCACTGGATAATCTAAAACATAAGGCCATGCTGTTTACAGCTTACAGTGCAGGCTTAAGGGTGAGTGAAATTGCTGCACTTAAAATAAAAAATATTGACAGCGGACGCATGCAGATATTAATTGAAAATGCAAAAGGGAAAAAAGACAGGTATGTAAACCTTAGCCCGATTTTACTGGATATACTCAGGGCTTATATGAAAACCT
>JANOFP010000356.1:0-3730 GCA_031413675.1 Bacteroidota bacterium | reverse complement strand
GCATCCTGAAAATCACTCATGTCCACCGAATCTTTTCCTTTTCTTGCAGCAATCAATGCCGCTTCATTGCAAACATTAGCTATATCGGCACCGGCAAAACCCGGGGTTTGTTCAGCCAGTTTATGAATATCTAATGTCTTTGAAATTTTTATTGGTTTCAGATGCACTTTAAAAATATCCTCTCTTCCTTTTACATCAGGCTTATCAATGGAAATCTGACGATCAAATCTTCCCGGTCTTAATAATGCACTGTCCAATACATCGGGGCGGTTAGTTGCAGCCAATACAATGATTCCGGTATCCGTTCCAAAGCCATCCATCTCGACGAGCATTTGATTCAGTGTACTTTCACGTTCATCATTACTCATCATCATATTTTTTCCCCGGGCTCTACCGATTGCATCTATCTCATCTATAAAAATAATACAAGGCGCTTTTTCTCTTGCTTGTTTAAACAAATCTCTTACCCGGCTTGCACCCACACCTACAAACATTTCAACAAAGTCTGATCCACTTAAACTAAAGAACGGAACCTGTGCTTCACCAGCCATAGCTTTTGCCAATAATGTTTTACCTGTACCCGGAGGCCCAACCAGCAATGCCCCTTTTGGAATTTTGCCACCAAGTGCAGTATATTTTTTTGGATTTTTTAAAAAATCAACGATTTCCATCACTTCTACTTTTGCTTCATCCAAGCCAGCTACATCAGCAAATGTGATATTAACTTTAGTGCCTTTATCAAACAGAGTTGCTTTTGATTTTCCAATATTAAAAATACCGCCTGGTCCACCGCTACCACCAGCACCACCACTCATTTTACGCATCAACAAAACCCAGATACCTATTATTATAAGTATGGGCAATAAAAAATTTATTACCGGCGCAAACAAATCTTTTTCTGTATCTACAACTTCTTTAACCCGGTTATTATCAGCAATATTATTTCGGGCATAAAAATCATCCATTCTTTTTGAAAAATCATCGCCGGAATATCTAAAATATAATTGAGGCCCCTCGGCTGTCGTTTTCCCTCCGTCTTTCTTAATTAATGCCTCGTATTTGTTTATGCTTTCTTTTTTCAAAAATATCTTGATCTTTTTCTTATTTTCAATATTCTCGTAATGATCAACATCATTACTCAACAGCATTTCCTGAAATTGCTTAAGATCCGTTTTTCCCATCTCATCTTTAAAAGGATTGCCGAATAATGTAAAGCCGATTAAGAAAGCAAAAATGATTGCATAGATCCAATAGATGCTGAACTTAGGCCCTTTTTTAGGATTATTGGGATCATCACCTGGTTGAGGAGTTCTGTTGCCAAATCCACGTTTATCATTTTGATTATTGGGTTGCTGCGACATAATTGTTTTCTGATTTATTTCTAGCAAAGAGATCAAATCTCTTTATTTGTTTGTTATTTATTTTTTAAAAAAATTAATCCGTTATTTCTTCTGAGACTGCATCACTCCATAATTCCTCCAGCCTGTAAAATTTTCTTGCATCGGGTAGCATAACATGAACTACAATATTTACGTAATCTATCAACACCCAGTTGAGTTTTTGGTAGCCTTCATGTTTATACGGACTTTCATCGCAGTTTAGTTTTATTTCATGCTCTACATTTTCTGCAATGGCACGTATCTGCTGCGTATTACTGGCTTCGCAAACAATAAAAAAGTCAGCTACTGCTTCATTTATCTTCCGTAAGTCAAGTGAAATTATTTTTTCCGCTTTTTTATCACGAATGGCCCGGATGATTGTCTTTAAAATTTTTGAGTTCTTAGTTAAGCGAACTGCGGTTTTCTTTTTACGTTTTGAAAGGGCAATTAATTGTTCCAAATAGTGATTTGTTTATAGTTTATCTTTTATAGTTTAAGGTTTACTGAAATTCCGTTTTGTTTAAGGGTTTTACGAAAAACTGAAAACCATAAACCATAAACTCATTACTTTGTCAAAAATAGCAATAATTGCCACATCAGCCCCCTTCTAATTCCATTGGTTCCCCTTTTATTGAACTTCAGACTGTTGGCAGTACCAACAAATATGCCATGGGGTTGATTCATGCGGGAATGGCACAGCATGGTACCGTCATATTTACACATAACCAATCTGATGGAAAAGGTCAATGGGGTAAAAACTGGAACTCGGAACCGGGAGTAAATATTTTATTATCGGTAATAATAAAACCTGAAGGGTTAAAATTGATTGATCAATTTCATTTTAGTGCGGCCATTTCATTAGCTGTTTTAGATTTTTTTAAAAAATATGCAAGAGATGAAACAAAAATAAAATGGCCAAATGATTTATACTGGCGTGACAGAAAGGCGGGGGGAATTTTGGTGGAGTCGGTTGTTCGGAGTCAAGAGTCTGGAATGGGGAATTGGGAATTGGGCATTAGGAATTCAGAATCATCGGTAATTGATCATCATTCATCCGCCATTAATCAACCTCCATCTCAAAATAATTGGCAATGGGTAGTGGTGGGAATAGGAATTAATATCAATCAAACAAAATTTCCGGATGATCTGCCCAATCCTGTTTCATTGAAACAGATTACAGGAATAAATTTTGAACCGATTGATTTGGCAAAAGAATTATGTAATTGTTTGAATCAGCAATTCAATTTACTGGTAAGCGGTGAAAGAGAAAGTATTTTAAAAAATTATAATCAGCATTTGTATAAATTAAATGAAAAAGCAAAGCTGAAAAAACATAACCGGATATTTGAAGCTATTATCAAAGGTGTTTCATCTGCCGGAAAATTAATGACGACTCATGCTGTTGATGAGGAGTTTGGTTTTGGTGAAGTTGAGTGGATGAAGGAAGAAAGGAATTAGGAATTGGGAATTGGGAAATTGGGTCAAAAGATTAATCATATAATAATAAATTAATGAAATTTTTTGTTATGATTAATTACCAATTGAATTGATGACTTTCAAATCTGAAGTCCCAATTCCTAATACCAAATAAACCAATTCCTATTTGGCTTTCCAAAGTGAAAACGTTCTAGACAAATTAAAGCCCCAGCGAAATTGACCTTTGCCCCAACTGCTGGTTGTTTTTGGCAAAAACCGATTTTCTAAAGTTTCTCTTGCATTTGTAAAATTTAAATGAAACACATGTCCGCCGGTGAGTATTTCAAAACCAATACTGAGGGGATCATGAAATTTAATACTTCCCTGTGAGGGTAATGCAAAAAAAGCTTCGCTGCTTTTGCTGCGGAAGGCATGAAAATAATCGGCAAGAATATTTACAGATTTGCTTATGGGAAAGCGAATAGCCCCACCAATCGCAAACATTGATTTATCATCGTTTGGAACCACATGTCCCTGGGTTAAAAAAGTAGGATTGAGTTGGAGACTTACTTTGCCAATTTTTTTTGCAAGTATTAACTGAAATACCTGGCTGGTACGATCAGAAAAATCCAGAAAATAATTTTCATCTGTAGGAAAAGTGGATTTATCCATTGTGGAAATACAGTTATTTACAAATAAAGCTAATGAGAGTGGTGTGCTATTATCTGTTGTTTGCTGTAAAAAGCGGTACTTAATTCCGGTTTCCACAATTCTCGAAAGATTACCTGCTGCTTTTGCACGGGCTATACTCACATCAAAATTTTTACCCAACCCAATTGCAAAACCAATACGTACATCGGTCGTGTTATCTAATCCAAAAAAATTTTTAAGCCCGCCTAAGCTGCCACCTACATCGCCAAAATTGTGAGTTACTT
>JANOFP010000355.1:0-12466 GCA_031413675.1 Bacteroidota bacterium | reverse complement strand
TCAGCATATTTTTTCATTTGGGCTACGGAATCTGTGGCTATCAGCTGCAAGACCGCTTGATAAAGCAGTATTATTTTTTTGAAAAGAAAGTAATGCATTTGTATTTTCCTGTCTGCGTGAAGTAGAAGTAACAACAATATTCCCCATGTCGTTCTTTTTACTAAACTGCAGCACTACATCTAAAACATTATCGGCACCTTCACCAACTATAACTTCGGAAATAGATTTTGATTCATAACTGACAGCAGAGATAATAATTGTATATTTTTTTCCAGCTTCAAGCGATAAAGAAAAGCGACCTTCAATATCAGCAGGAATACCTTTACCAGAACCTTCAATCAGAATGGTAGCGCCGGGAACCGGCTCATTTCTTTCATTCAATACTTTTCCTGTAAGCTTGATAGTGTTCTGAGCCAAAAGTGAAATTGAGAGAAAAAAAGCAGTGAAAAACAGCATTAATCTTTGCATCATAATTCTTAATTAGGATGCAAAGAAATCATCGTTATATTATGCTAAAGTGAAGGGAATATTACCGAATTGTTAACTATCAAAACCTGAACTGCAAACGGCATGTAAAGATATTATCCTTCAGGTCTTTAGTGTAACCTGCTAACTGAGTAATTTCATTATTTACAATATCGTAGTAAAAAATAATTTTTGTTTGCAGATTAAAATGATAAACATATCCTATACCAAGTGTTGAAAATTTGATATCAGCAGCTGTAAGGTTTGTGCCGGCTTTGCCAATTTCAGTTTCAGATACTTTGATATTCGGATCAAACCAATCATATTTTACAAGCAACTGATGTTTTGTATTATTAATATTCTGCAAAAAGTAAAAGAAAGAACCATTGAAATGACGTAGATAAGTTGGAATAGGTACTCCATTTAATACGGGCAATACTCCTGGATTTGCAATAGAAGTGTTCGTGCCGGGCTGCGTGCCAAACCAATGTTCTGCTCTAATTTCTGTTTCCCCCCATTTATGATGAATTTTGTACTGAACATCCATTCCATGATAATGACGTGGTGATGCTTTTCCAAGATTAGCAAGAGATGAATCGACAACAAAAACTTTATCGCCGTTTGTAGCTGACCCGCTCTTGTAAACATATTTAGTCCCATTTTTCCATCCCCCTCTTAAAAAAGAAATACCGGCACTAATTTCTGATTTCCCAAATTTTTGAGGCTTTAAAATTAATCTCGAAATAAAATCTTTACGGTCGTCAAAGTCGGTAGCTCCTGTTACACCCTGTCCATTAAAAAAACCAGCATCAAATTTAAAATTCTTAAACTTATGCTTTTTATTAAGAGTTTCGAAAGTAAATACCACGCCTAGATCCCTTTCACCCGGCATCAGGATTTGAGACATTCTGCCTCTTTCCGGCGTTTCTCTTGCGGATGATCCAAGGTTTAGTTCAAAACCGAAAGGTCTTGCAAACAGACCTGCTGCAACTGAAATATTATTTCCTTTTGTTTCAAACAACCGCACAAACATATCTCTGACTATAACACCTCTTTCTGTTGCATCAATCTGAAACGTAAATAATGCCTTTGGAAAGTTATTTTTTGTTTTAAGCAAATAATCAATCTTTATCCTTGCCCTTCGCAACATAAAACGACTGCCTGAAAACTGAGAAAAATTTCCACCTGCAAATGAAGGTGCACCATCTGATTGAGCAACTTGAAATTGAGGCTGCATATATCCGGAAATAATGATATTTTCAAACCGCCTTATAATTGGACGAACCGTATCTTTAATAAAAAAAGAAGAATCAATATCAGTTAAATAACGCTGAGCCTTCAATTGTGGCATCATCAAAATGAAAAATAAAGCAACACAGGCGATTTTTAAAAATTTATTTGCCATTTAATAATAGTGAAGTGATATTTATTTAATATTTGCAAGTAATCCTGTTGTCGAATATAAAATCTTTGTTAATTAGTAAAAATAAAAATATTATTTATATATTAAATAATTATTAACTCTATCAGGTACAGGGTTCAGAAAGTCAGCTCCCGGTATCTTCGCAAACAATTTAAAACAAAAAATATGGCACTCAATTCTATCCTCAAAATCTTTATGCCGAAAAACAAAATATTCTATGACCTGTTTGAAAAAGTTGCGGCAAATGTTTCTATAATGAGTGACAAACTTAGAGAGCTGGTTGCGGAATCTGAGTTTGATAAAAGAGCTGCAATTATTACACAGATAGAAGACCTGGAACATGAAAACGACAACCTTACACATAATATATTTACCGAGTTAGGCAGGAATTTTATTACCCCATTTGATCGGGAAGATATTCATTACCTCGCCACATCATTGGATGATGTAGCTGATTATATTTATGCTTCTGCCAAAAAAATAAACTTTTATAAAGTAAACCCGAATGATATGGGTTTTCAAAAACTGGCTGAGGTTATTCAAATGAGTTCTAACGAAGTAAAAAAAGCAGTGGGCGAATTAAGAAATATGAAAAATATGAAACTAATGACCGAATCATTAGTTAAAATAAACAGTCTCGAAAACCAGGCTGACGATTTATTTGACATGAGCATCGAACGATTATTTGAAACTGAGCCGGACGCCAAAGAGGTGATCAAGAAAAGAGAAATTTACCAGGTAATGGAAATTGCCACCGATAAATGTGAAGATGTGGCTAATGTGATTGAATCTATCATTATTAAATACGCTTAATTTAATTTGCAAATATGCCGATGTGCCAATATGCAATAGATCAGCATAATCTTAATAACATTAGCACATTTGCAAATTTGCACATTAGCAAATTAATTATATGACTCTTGTAATCGCCATCATCATACTTGCGTTGGTTTTCGACTACATCAATGGTTTTCATGATGCAGCTAATTCCATTGCCACTGTAGTATCCACTAAAGTTCTTACTCCCTTCCAGGCTGTATTGTGGGCTGCCATTTTCAATACCGTAGCCTATTTTATTTTTCAGGATCATGCGGTAGCCAACACCATCAGCAAAACAGTAGCCAAGGAATTTATCACATTACCTGTGATTCTATCCGGACTTATTGCCGCCATTCTATGGAATCTATTGACCTGGTGGTATGGAATTCCTTCTTCTTCTTCACACACTTTAATTGGTGGTTTTGCCGGCGCAGCCATAGCACATGCAATCAGCATTAATGGGTGGAGTTTTTCGTGGGCAAAAATTGTAGATACAGATGTTATTATCAAAACGATTCTTTTCATTTTTCTTGCGCCATTAATTGGAATGGTAGTATCCATTTTCATCACCATTGTAACTGTGATGCGAAACATCTGGTACCGGTTTGCAATAATTGCAGTGGCTACAACTATTACATTTTTCTTATTCGACCGGTTTGAGAATTCGAAAATGCAGGAGAATACACAGAAGTTTTTAAAAATAGATAAATACAAAAAAGACTTTGCGGGTGCAGCAGATAAGTTGAAGGCAAAACCCAATGACAGTTTGATTACTGAAGATATGGCTGTAGCAAAAGGAAAATTGGACAAAGCAATGGTTATCTACAATAATATAAAACCATTGATAGAAGATTATGATAAATTAGGTGCCGATTTTATTTCAAACAAAGCATACAGCGAAGGCTGGTTAAAAGAAATAGAAATAAGCAGATTAAAAGATGACATACGAAATGCAAATGATTATTTGATTTTGGAATCATCATCCGTTGATGATAAAGAAATAAAAGCAGAGTTTGATAAAGCGAAAGTGGTAACTGAAAATTATAAAATACCAGTTAAACAATTACAGGCAAAAGAAATAAATTTAGATAGTGCACTGGTGGTAATCAATTCGATTTATCCTATCAAACCTGTAAACATTGAAAAAGTAAAAGCAAAAATTTCAAGTTTTGATGTCAAGAAATCATTTAAAGGTGACATCTTAAAAGCAGATAATAAAGGCATAGCATGGGGTATTGTGGCAACTTCTATTATCTTTTGTTTAGTTTATTTTTATACAGAAAAGATAAAAAATCCAACGGCCTACCGAATGGCTAATATGTTTAAGAAATTACAGTTATTCAGTTCGGCTGCGTTTAGTATTGGTCATGGTGGTAATGATGCACAAAAAGTAATGGGTATTATAGGTGCTGCATTAATAGCAAGCGGTTCTATTCAGGATTTTAGTCATCTTCCAAACTGGGTTCCCATTGCATGTTATCTCGCTATCGGTTTAGGAACGATGAGTGGTGGCTGGAAGATTGTAAAAACGATGGGAACAAAAATTACAAAAGTTACTCCGCTGGAAGGTGTAGCGGCAGAAACATCCGGTGCATTTACTTTATTCTTTACGGGTCAAATGGGAATTCCTGTATCAACAACACATACCATCACCGGAAGTATTATTGGTGTGGGAGCTACTAAAAGATTAAGTGCAGTAAGATGGGGTGTAACTATTAATTTAATTTGGGCATGGATACTTACCATTCCGGTAAGTGCATTGCTTGCGGCTTTAGTTTATAAAATTGTAAGCTGGCTACTGTAAAACTTATCTGGTTAAATAGTTAAATTAAAAATCCTGTTCTTTCTCAGGATTTTTTAATTAATAGAAAAAAAATACTCATAAGTTTAAACCGTGCAATTAGCAAAAACTTTTCCATGTTTTTCGATCCAGTTACTTAGTTCCTAAATTTTAATTTTTCCAATACTATTTCCCGATCGGTTTTCGATCTCATCTATTATTTTTAACTCACACTAACATGAATGTATAAATAGAAATAAAATTTAAGATAATAAAGCAGCAATCTAAAACGGAAGATTATATTATAGATATTCAAAAAATCATGTAGGCAATATACAAATCTCAGATTACCATTTGAAAGTATGTTAGCGTTTATTGAGAATAAGAATCTTTCTCATTTGCTGCTATCAAATGAAATAAAAAAGAAATTACAAACAGTAACTAACATTGATACTATTAAAAACCTGAGCCCCGCTAAATTTCATAGTGATTATGATGGTACTTCTTCATCCATGCACAGAAAAAAATTCAACAAGAAAGTATCCTTTTCAATTTTTGATTTGTTATTTGACCATTCGAAGTATGTGACAAATTAATTTATGTTCTTTTGATTTAGTCCTCTTTCACTTACATGCAGGCAGCTTGCTTATTAAGAATCAATTCCTTTATTTTATTTCTTAACATTTTTTCCCTTATACGGTATTCGATAATTGTAATTTTAAGATCATCGATTTCCTTCACATACTTTTGGTAAGATTCTTCTAACTCATCCTCTAATTTAATAAATTGAGCATCCGGGCTTATACGGTTAGTTTTAATTTCATTAACCATTCCACGAAAATGCTCATGTTTACTTTTAAGTATGGCTTGCATTGTTCAATTATTATCCCTGTATTAATAACAAATTCAAACTGATGAACCTGCTTGTTTTATTTTATTAGTTCTTAATTGGAAGAAATTTTTTCGAACAAAACTGATTTTTTATCGTTCCCATTAAAAAATACTACAATATAACTGCCAGCAGAAAATCTGCTTAGGTCAAGTGTTGTTTGAAAACTATTAGTTGCAATGGGTTTAGACAATAATCGCTGACCATTGACATTAAATAGCTGTATTGTGGATCCCGGAGCCGCAACTGAATGGAAAATGTTGATCGGACCTCTCGATGGGTTGGGAAATACTTTTAAATTAATACAACCCGGTGCTTCAATTATGATATCAGCAAGTGCTGAACAACCTCCAGCATCAGTTATAGTAAAACTCCAGGTTCCTGGTCCTCTTGTAAAGGTGCCGGTAGCTATGTATGGAGTTCTTCCACCTGATGCTGTTACTAAAACCTCAGTGGTACCTCCGCATTGTGTAATCCTGGGTGCCGTTGCTGAAGCTGTTAATGTAGAAGGTTGGCCTACTGTTAACTGGTTTGTTAATACAGTACAGCCATTCGCATCTTTTACAGTAACCCTGTGAGTTCCTGCTCCAGCCGTAAAAATATTTGATGACTGGAATGCACCACCATTTAAACTGTATTGTAATACACCCGTTCCTCCAGTTGCTGTCACCGTTAGAGTAGCAGTACCTCCATTACAGTTAATTGAACCAGCGGCCAATGATGCTGTAATTATTAATGGTTGAGTAACCGTAACCGCAGTTGTAGTTACTGTACATAAACCTGCATTTTGTACAGTAACAGAATATGTTCCCGCACCTACCGTAAATATGTTGCCCGCCTGGTAGGCTGCCCCATTCAAACTATATAGGAATGGGGCTGTTCCACCGGAAGCAGTAACTGTAAGTGTGGTGGTTCCGCCATTACATGAAATTACACCGGCCGATGCAGTAGCAGTGGATGATACAGGTTGCGCATTAACAGTAATATTTATAACAGCAGAAATACAACTTCTTGCATTTTGTGCTGTCAGCGTATGAGCACCAGCTGATACAATATATCCGCCAGATGGATACACTGCGTAAGCACCACCATCCAAACTGAATGTTAATCCTGTTGTGGACGAAGTGATCGTTATGGTTCCTGTTGCAACTGTACAAGTTGGTTGTACAATATTTATTGTTGGTGCTGATGGAGTTGCGGGTTGTGCATTTACGATAATATTAGTTACACCAGATATACAACTATTTGAATTTTGTGCAGTGAGTGTATGAGCTCCTGCTGCTACTACATATCCACCGGAAGGATATGCTGCATATGCTCCACCATCCAAACTGAAAGTCAATCCTGTTGTAGATGAAGTGATCGATATTGTTCCGGTTGCTACAGTACAAGTTGGTTGTACAATATTAATTATTGTTGTTGATGGAGTTGGTGGCTGTGCATCAACCGTAATATTAGTGCCGGTAGATATACAGTTGTTTGAATTTTGTGCAGTGAGTGTATGAGCACCTGCTGTCACTACATATCCGCCAGATGGATAAGCAGAATAAACTCCACCATCAAGACTGAATGTTAATCCTGTTGTAGAAGAAGTGATCGTTATTGTTCCAGTAGCAATAGTACAAGTTGGCTGTAAAACATTTACTGCCGGTGATGACGGTGTTAACGGTTGTACATCTATATTAATATTAGTAACCGGCGAAGTACAAATGAAAGCATTTTGTGCAGTAAGAGAATGAGCACCTGATGTTACAGCATATCCACCTGATGGATAAGTTGAATAAGGAGCTCCATCCAAACTGAATGTTAATCCTGTTGTTGTAGAGGTAATGGTTATTGTACCGGTTGCTGACGTGCAAGTTGGCTGAACTACATTTACGGTTGGTGCAGTTGGAGTTCCTGCTACTACTGAAATAACCACATCAGCTGATAGTGATGATATACAACTTGCAGAATTTGTTACATTAAAATTATATGTACCCGGTGCAAGACCACTCACTGTTGTAGTTCCTGTGTTCCCTGTTGTTATTATTCCTCCGGGGTTTCTTGTCAAAGACCAGTTTCCTGATGGCAATCCATTCAGATCAACTGAGCCTGTTAATACAATACAGGTAGGCTGTGTTATTGTTCCGATTGCCGGTGCGGATGGTGTTACTGGCTGTGCATCTATAGTAATATTAGTAACAGAAGAAATGCAACCATTAATATTTTGTGCGGTTAATGTATGAGATCCTGAAGTAACTATATACCCGCCTGATGGATAAGCTGCGTATGCACCACCATCCAAACTGAATATTAAGCCTGTATTTGAAGAAGTAATTGTTATTGTTCCTGTCAATACAGTACAGGTTGGTTGTAAAATACTCAACGTTGGTGCTGGTGGAGTTGGCGGCTGTACATTTATCGTAACATTGGTAGAAGTAGAAATACAGTTGGCAATATTTTGTGCAGAGAGTGTATGTGCACCTGCTGCCACTACATACCCACCAGATGGATAAGCAGAATAAACTCCACCATCAAGACTGAATGTTAACCCGGCTATTGTTGAAGTGATGATAATTGTTCCTGTAGAAACAGTACATGTTGGTTGAATAACATTAATAGTCGGTGCAGATGGTGCACCTGGTACATTATTAATTACTATATCGCCAGATGCTTGTGAAGTACACCCTGCAGCATTTGTAACAGTAAAATTATAAGTACCCTGCGCAAGTCCATTAATAGTAATTAAAGATGTACTACCTAAAATTGATCCGGGATTGATTACCCAGTTTCCAGCAGGCAGTCCGTTTAGTTCTACAGAACCAGTTGAAATAAGACATGAAGGTTGTGTTATAGTTCCAACTATTGGCGCTGATGGAGTGGGTGGTTGTGCATCTATAATAATATTAGTAACAGAAGATGTGCAGTTATTTGAATTCTGTGCAGTAAGCGTATGAGCTCCTGCCACTAGAATATATCCACCTGATGGATATTCTTCATAAGCTCCACCATCTAAACTGAATGTCAATCCTGTTGTAGAAGAAGTGATCGTTATAGTTCCCGTAGGAACTGTACAGGTTGATTGTACAATACTAACTGTTGGTGCTGATGGAGTGGGTGGCTGTGCATTAACTGTAATATTGGTTACACCAGAAATACAGTTATTTGAATTTTGTGAAGTGAGTGTATAAGCTCCTGCTGCTACAGTATATCCGCCAGATGGATAAGCTGCATAAACACTACCATCCAAACTGAATGTTAATCCTGTTGTAGAAGAAGTGATCGTTATTGTTCCTGTAGTTATTGTGCAAGTTGGTTGAACTACACTCGCTGCCGGTGCTGATGGTGTTGATGGTTGTGCATCCACAGTAATATTAGTAGCAGCAGAAATACAGTTGCTGGAATTTTGCGCAGTAAGTGTATGAACACCGGCTGCAGCAGAATATCCACCGGATGGATAAGCTGCATAAGCACCCCCATCCAAACTAAATGTTAATCCTGTTGTGGATGAAGTGATCGTTATTGTTCCTGTATTTATTGTGCAAGTTGGTTGAACTACACTAGCTGCCGGTGCTGATGGTGTTGATGGTTGTGCATCCACTGTAATATTAGTAACAGCAGAAATACAGTTGCTGGAATTTTGCGCAGTAAGTGTATGTACTCCTGATGTTAAAACATATCCACTTGTTGGATACACAGCATAAGAACCACCATCAAGGCTGAAAGTTAATCCTGTTGTAGAAGAAGTGATTGTTATTGTGCCGGTTGATAATGTACAGGTTGGTTGAACAACATTTATCGTAGGTGCAGGAACAATTGCAGGTTCTGTGATATTAACCGGAGTTGAAGTGGCCATACATGTAGGATTCGTTACTTCCCTTGCAGTAATTGTATAAGGTGAACCAGCTGCATTTATAGTAAATGTATTAGCGGATTGATAGGCTCCGCCATTTAAACTATATTCAACTGATCCATTTGCACCGGTTGCAGTTGCAGTAAGTGTTGTAGTACCGCCATTACATACTATTGTCCCTGCTGAAGCAGATACTGCAATAGAACAAGGCAATGCCGCATTAACTTGTATAGTAGTGTTTGAGCTGTTATCTGCTGGCAAATCACCCGATAAGGTGCCTAGTCCTGTACATACTCCTGTACCAGGGCCGAAGGAGAGATTACCGGTAATTGTAGAAGGGCCTCCAACAGTGTTACCCTGCATTTTAATAAATATCTGTCGTTGAGCACCTACTGGAATAACATCAGAGCCATTACAAATTTGTATAACACTTCCAGTATTGGACAAGATAATCCAGCCTGGCGGTAAACCTGTTTGTTGTGCATTAGGTAATATATTAACTAATGCTGCAGGAACACTTATTTGAGGTCTTACTTTATTAACTCCAATAGAAGAAGTTGGTCCCGTATTCCCAACAGTCACCTGAATATCCACCGTTTGCCCAACAGTCACTTGTCCTGAATTCAGGGTAAGAATATTAAGAGTTGCATTTGACTGGCCTGCTACGCCGGAAGAGCAAAAAGCACAAACTAGACAGAACATAAGCAGTTTGATCAATTTCATATTTTAGTTTTTTCAAATAGATTGAAAGTTTACAAATGTCAAATAAGTTTATTCAGATTAAGATTAGTGTGTGTTACCAAATCTTAAAGAATAAATTAATTAATCCCGAAAAAAATTTTAAGACACAATTATTTAACAATAAAAAAATGGACCTCTTTGAAGAAGTCCATTAAAAAACAGGAAGGTTTAATTATTGCAATATGAGCTTATCACTGTAAAGGGTATTATTATTTTTTCCAACTATTCTTAAAACAAAAAATCCTTTGGCTACTATTCCTTTAAGACTGATTTGAACCAAATTATTTTTTCCTGTAATGTTTATTGATTTTGCTGTAATAATCTTTCCATTTACATCAACCAGTTCTACTGTATAGTTTCCAGCTTTCGTATTTGCGAACTGAATTTTAAATTCATTAGATACAACTGGATTGGGATATATCTGTATATTATCATTACCCGAAATTGTGTTTACAATCATTTTCGGGTTTACCTGCTGCTTACCTGTTTTAAAGATTGTACTGTTACTCAGATCTGCAGTAAACTTTCCGTTGTTCTGATTTACGGGTGTCGCTACAAGTGAAGCCGGATTTAATTTAAATGCCGATGAAGCATTCACAGAACTAGCCAGAATAAAATAATAATCATTGCCTTGCTTATTAACGGCCAAGCCACTTGTAGAAAAATTATCAGGAAGTCCAGTAATAGCTCCCAGATAGGTTGCAACTTTTAATTCAATATTTATTTTAAAAACGAAATTGCGAAATGTAACAAGGTACAGATTGCCTTCGTCATCAGAAATCATATCGCCACCCCAACTGCCACAGGTATTGTGAATTGAATTTTCTTTATTAACTGGTGCATCGGCTATTGAGCCCAGGTCAGTAGCAATATGTGTATTACCGGTAGTAAACTGTACTAAATGATTACCATCATTTGTCAAAGCATATCCATAACCATCATCAGCAATAACCATTCTGGTAATAATATTACTTTGATCCATTTGTTTTGGCAGTAAACCTGTAAAATTATTTAATGCAACATGTACAGTCATAGATCTCAGATCCACATAACTTAATTTATCCAACAGCAGCGATGTGAAATAAATTCTCTTGTTTTTTTTATCATGTGCTATAGCAGCAACACCGTTCCAGGGAGTAATGCCGTTATTCGGCAACAATTCATTTATGCTGAGCAAGCGAACCAGTGTATCACTATAATTTCCTGTTTTAATATCTACTGTCCGCAGAAAATTCCATTTAATACCAGTTGTAATGGAGTCGGTAACTGCATACCCTGTATTATCACTTTGACTTTTTGCAACTAAACTGATAAAAAATGTCCCTATTAAAAATAGTTTGAAATGTAAATTTGTTTTCATAAAAAAAATAAAAAATGAAATGGATTAACTAAAAGCAAGATAATACTATTGCATGCACAGCGAAATGAAGTTATTGTGAATATAATGTGTTGTTATTGATAATTTATTTTGAACATAATTGCAAAGCATTCTTGACAATAAAAAATTATCAGGAAAATTTGGAAATGTTTTTTTAAACAGGATAACTGGTATTTCTTTTTCTTATGTTATAATAAATGTTACACGTTTAAAAAAAAGATGCCTCCCATTTCAGGGAGGCATCTAAACTTACTAATTCCAATCTTATTATTAATTCGCTTTGACTAACCTCACTACTTTACGTTGATCACCCTGGGTGACTTCTGCAAAATAAATACCGTTACTCCATTTTACTGAGCCAACTTTTACCTGGCTGTTCAAACTCACTTTCTGGTGTGCTGAGAGTTGTTTACCATTCGCATCCCGTATGATAACATTTACCGGGGCATCTGTATTATTACTCTTAATTACCAGCGCAAAGTCTGTAGTACTTGGATTTGGTAAAACCTTAACCTGCAGTTCTGAAATAAACTCTTTATCAGAATTGATTTCTGGCTGTGATGTTTTGGTAAAGGTTATGACAGGACATGAAACTTCAACAATTGACCATTGTTGATCATTTGCATTGTTTTGTGTCCGCTGGGTAATATTGCCTTCAGCATCCCAAACTCTTCCACTTTGCTTGTTCTTGATGATAAAGTAACTACCAAGAGCTGTAAGACTCCATTTCTGGCAATCTGTACCTGTTGGTGCCTGCAGTTCAAGTGCCTTGTTATCGGAATTGCTGCATTGTTTCACTCCGATCACTTTATTAGTAGCATGCTGAGGAATGATGGTGTAATAACCAGCTCCATCCGGAACAAACTTAAAGATCTGCTCAGGATCGCCGTCATACATTTTTTCACCCAAAGGAGCTCCATTACTTGTGTTGCCATTTATTACTTCTGCTACTCTACCACTGTATCGTACTACGAGCCTGTAGCACTTGTTCGGATCAACCGGTCCGCATGTTGCAGTAGTAACTGTTACAGTCGCTACTGATGTACATCCTTTCGAATCGGTCACTGTGAATGACCATGTACCTGCGGCTCTGCTGAATGCGGTGTGGCTGGCCGAACGCGCCGACGGCAGCCTGA